>JABEVD010000028.1 GCA_013044025.1 Burkholderiales bacterium | reverse complement strand
GCAGGGTAATCGCAGCTCAATCTCACCCCGCCCATGTCCAGCCCGACGAAATGCGGGGCGAGCCAGATCACCGGCCTGTCCTTCACCGCTTCCCAGTGCTCGATCCCCTCGATGCGGATGAGGCGCTTCAACCTCTCTTTCGAGGACCACCAGAGCAGTCCATGCTCGAGAAAGATCCTGCCCATCGCGCGAAAGTGCGCCCGGAGCAGGGCTTCGCGCTCCGGTTCGCTCAATGCAGGAAAGCAAAGGGTCAGATTGACCCGCGCCACCCTCCTTCTTTCCTTTCCGAGCAAATAGAGCAGCATGCCGAGCCCCTCCCCGATGGGGGCGAGCACCGCAAGCGGAAGGAAATGCAGCAGCCACATCAGGAAAAGGCCGAGCCTGGTCAACATGATTCCTCCTTCGGTTTCGCCCCTGCCGGAACCTTGTAGCGGTTATAGCTCCAAAGGTACTGTTCGGGAGATTTTTTCACCATTTTCTCGATCTGTCTGTTGAGTTCGGCCGGAGTGATTTCCTTTTCGGGAAGCGCCTCCAGATGCAGGCGGTATCCTTTCCCCTTCGGCAGGCGCTCCGCGAATGCCATGATCACGGTAGCCCCGGTAGCCTTCTGCAGCTTGCCGACCAGCGTCATGGTATAGGCCGGGCGACCGAAAAAGTCGGCCCATTCCCCTTCTCCTGCGCCGGGCGCCTGGTCGGGAAGAAGCCCCACCGTCTCGCCCTTCTTCAGCGCTCTGAGCAGCCTGCGCACCCCCGAAAGGTCGGCCGGAGCAAGATTTGCATATTTCCTGCCGGAGAGCATGAATGGCTCCACCCAGGAAAGCTTCGGCCTTCTGTACAGCACGGTGATCGGCAGGAACTGGGAAGTGTAGTGAGCGGAAACCTCGAAGCAGCCCAGATGCGGGGTGAGGAAAATGATCCCGCGTCCGGCGGAACTCACCTCCTCGGCGACATGCCAGTCATCGCATACCACCTTTTTCGTAATTTCGCCGTCGAACCAGACCGGGATCAGCTCCAACACGGATTTTCCCGCCTCCTTCACGGACGACTCGAGCAGCCTCGCATATTCCTTTTCGTCGGAAGCTATTCCGCTCATCCGGAGATTCTCGCCGAGCCTGGCCGCATAGCGAGGGGAAAGCCTGTACACGATCCTGCCCAGGAAGGATCCCATGGCATGGAACCACGAAAGGGGCAATCCGGAAGCAATTCGAAACAGGGTCTGTAACATAAAATTCTTTAACTGTGGATCAGGATTTGGTATTCTTGGAAGTTATCCGAACTTACAGGGGCGATTGAAAGCATGAATGAATTCCTGTTCTCTTCCGAATCCGTTTCGGAAGGACATCCAGACAAGGTTGCAGACCAGATCTCCGATGCGATTCTCGACGCTATCTTAACCCAAGACAAGTATTCCCGTGTAGCCGCCGAAACTCTGGTCAATACCGGCCTCGTCGTTCTTGCCGGTGAAATCACCACCAATGCAGTGGTCGATTACATTGGAATCGCCCGCGACACCATCCGCCGCATCGGCTACGACAGCTCCGACATCGGCTTCGATTACAAGACCTGCGCCGTGCTCGTCGCCTACGACAAGCAGTCTCCCGACATCGCGCAGGGCGTGAACGAAGGCGAAGGTCTCGATCTCGAAATGGGCGCAGGAGACCAGGGACTCATGTTCGGTTATGCCTGCGACGAAACCCCGTCGCTGATGCCGATGCCGATCTATTACGCTCACCGCCTGATGGAGCGCCAGGCCGAGCTGCGCAAGGACGGCAGACTTCCCTGGCTCAGGCCGGATGCGAAGTCCCAGGTCAGCGTCCGCTATGTGGACGGCAGGCCGCAGCACATCGAAACGGTGGTGCTTTCCACCCAGCATCATCCCGACATCTCCCAGGCCCAGCTCGAGGAAGCGGTCATCGAGGAAATCGTCAAGCCTGTCCTGCCCAAGCACATGCTGAATGCGGACACGCGCTATCTCATCAACCCGACCGGGCGATTCGTCATCGGCGGACCGATGGGCGACTGCGGCCTCACCGGGCGCAAGATCATCGTCGACACCTACGGCGGCGCGGCAAGGCATGGCGGTGGCGCATTCTCCGGCAAGGATCCTTCCAAGGTCGACCGCTCGGCTGCCTACGCTGGCCGTTATGTGGCGAAGAACGTGGTGGCGTCCGGACTCGCATCGCGCTGCGAAGTGCAGGTCGCTTATGCGATCGGCATCGCGCGCCCCGTCAGCCTGATGGTCAACACTTTCGGCACCGGAAAGATTGCTGACAACGAAATCGCCAAGCTCATCGAGCGCCATTTCGATCTGCGTCCGAAAGGCATCATCCAGTCGCTCGACCTGATGCGTCCCGTGTATTCCAAGACCGCCACTTACGGCCACTTCGGCCGCGAAGAGCCTGAGTTCACCTGGGAAATCACCGACAAGGCGGAAGCGCTCAAGGCTGACGCGGGAATCTGAAGAAGACCCTCTTCCCAAGGGGCGTTGCGACCCGCCGCGTGGCGGGCCAGGCTTGGGAAGGGGAGTGACAACTGCAAGAACGGCGCCCATTCATTGACTTGAATGGAGAGAAACATGAACGCCTCAGCCCCCACCTTCACCGACTACAAGGTCGCAGACATTTCCCTCGCGGCATGGGGCCGCAAGGAAATCCAGATCGCCGAAACCGAAATGCCCGGACTCATGGCGATCCGCGAAGAATACGCTGGCAAGAAGCCGCTCGCCGGCGCGCGCATCGTCGGATGCCTGCACATGACCATCCAGACCGCAGTGCTCATCGAGACCCTGGTCGATCTCGGCGCGGAAGTCCGCTGGAGCTCCTGCAACATCTTCTCCACCCAGGATCAGGCCGCCGCTGCGATCGCTGCAGCAGGAATCCCAGTGTTCGCCTGGAAGGGCGAGACCGAGGAAGAATTCTGGTGGTGCATCGAGAAGACCATCTTCGGCCCCAACAACTGGCTTCCCAACATGATCCTCGACGACGGCGGCGACGTCACCCAGATCATGCACGACAAATACCCGCATCTTCTCGACAGCGTTCGCGGGATTTCCGAGGAAACCACGACCGGCGTGCACCGCCTCTATGAAATGGTCGCCAAGGGCGAGCTGAAATGCCCGGCCTTCAACGTCAACGACTCGGTCACCAAGTCCAAGTTCGACAACCTCTACGGCTGCCGCGAATCTCTCGTCGACGGCATCAAGCGCGCAACCGACGTGATGATCGCAGGCAAGATCTGCGTGGTGCTGGGTTACGGCGACGTGGGCAAGGGCTGCGCGCAGGCGTTCCGCGGATTGGGCGCAACCGTATGGGTCACCGAAATCGACCCGATCTGCGCGCTTCAGGCCGCAATGGAAGGTTACCGGGTAGTCACCATGGACGAAGCGGCCAGCCGCGGCAACATCTTCGTGACCGCAACCGGCAACATCAACGTGATCACCCATGAGCACATGCTCGCCATGCAGGACGAAGCGATCGTTTGCAACATCGGCCACTTCGATTCCGAGATCGACATCGCATCGCTGCGCAAATACACCTGGGAAAACATCAAGCCCCAGGTAGACCACGTGATTTTCCCGGACGGAAAGAAGATCACCGTGCTCGCAGAAGGGCGCCTCGTCAATCTCGGCTGCGCAACCGGCCACCCCAGCTTCGTGATGTCCGCTTCCTTCACCAACCAGGTGATGGCGCAGATCGAACTGTGGAACAACCCCGGCAAGTATCCTGTCGACGTGTACGTGCTGCCCAAGCATCTCGACGAGAAGGTCGCAAGACTGCATCTGAAGAAGATCGGCGTGAATCTCACCGAACTTTCCGACGCGCAGGCGAAGTATCTCGGCCTCGACAAGACCGGCCCCTACAAGCCCGCCCACTACCGCTACTGATGCATTTTCAGAAAGGCCGGGGGAAAACCCCGGCTTTCCATGACATGTCCCATTCAGATCGAACCTTCAGCTTCGAGTTCTTTCCTCCCCAGACAGCAGAGGGAATGGAAAAACTCAGGGCTTCGCGCAAACAGCTTGCGCAACTCGGCCCTAGATTTTATTCCGTCACTTTCGGCGCGGGGGGATCCACCCGCGACAGGACGCTCGACACCGTACTGGAAATCCAGTCCGAAGGGCATTGTGCTGCCCCGCATCTGTCCTGCATCGGCTCCACCCGTGAAAACATCCAGGCGATCCTGGAGCAGTACATCGCAGGCGGGGTGAAGCATCTGGTCGCTGCGCGGCGATCTTCCTTCCGGAACAGCATCGAGCGGAGAATTCCGCTATGCGAACGAACTCGTTTCCTTCATCCGCGAAAAGACCGGGAACCATTTCCACATCGAGATTGCCGCCTATCCAGAGTTCCATCCTCAGGCGCCTTCCCCGATGGAGGACCTGCTCAATTTCAGGAAAAAGGCGGAAGCAGGGGCGAATTCCGCCATCACCCAGTATTTCTACAATCCGGACGCCTATTTCAGCTTCGTCTCCGAATGCGAGAAGCTCGGGATTGCCATTCCCATTGTTCCGGGAATCATGCCGATATACAATTTCTCCCAGCTCGCGCGCTTCTCCGATGCATGCGGAGCGGAAATCCCGAGATGGATCCGGAAAAGACTGGAAGGGTATCGGGACGACATCGAATCGATCCGCTCTTTCGGGCTGGACGTCGTCTGCTCCCTTTGCGAGAAACTGCTGGCGGGCGGAGCACCGGGCTTGCATTTCTATACCCTCAACCAGTCCGCTGCGGTCATCTCCATCTGGGAGAGGCTCGGGCTTTCCAACGCATAACCAACTGAGCAAGAGCATCCAAAATGGCTAGAATCGTGAACTGCGTCAAACTGGGCAAAGCCGCCGAAGGGCTGGATTTCCCCCCTTATCCTGGCGAACTCGGCAAGCGCATTTTCGAGAATGTACCGAAGGAAGCCTGGGCTGGCTGGCAAAAACAGCAGACCATGCTCATCAATGAAGGCAGGCTCAACCTGGCCGATCAGAAGGCCAGAAAATACCTTGCAGAGCAGATGGAAAAGCACTTTTTCGGAGAGGGGGCGGATATCGCCTCCGGTTACGTCCCGCCGAAATAACCATGAAGAATTACTTCCTCAACCGGGAACTCGGCCTGCTGGAATTCAACAGAAGGGTTCTGGCCCAGGCTGAAGACACGAACCATCCGCTGCTGGAGCGACTCAGATACATCTGCATCGTGAGCAGCAATCTGGACGAATTCTTCGAAATCAGGGTGGCCGGCCTCAAGGAGCAGATCAACCTGGATTCTCCTTCCTGCGGCGCGGACAGGATGAATCCCAGGCATGTGTTCAGGCTGGTCGCGCAGAAATCCCATGAACTCGTCGCAAGGCAATACCAGCTTCTCAACGAGGAAATCCTGCCCGCGCTCCAGGAGGAGGGAATCCGCTTCATCCGCCGCAGCGAATGGAGCGAGGCGCAGCGCGAATGGATCCGCTCCTTCTTTTTCCGCGAGCTGATGCCGGTGCTCACCCCGATCGGGCTCGATCCTTCGCACCCATTCCCGCGGGTACTCAACAAGAGTCTCAATTTTGCAATCGAACTGGAAGGGCGGGATGCATTCGGACGCAGTTCCGGGATCGCCATCGTTCAGGCGCCGAGAATCCTGCCGCGCGCCATCCAGCTCCCTCGCGAGGTTTCAGGGAACGATTCCAGCTTCGTTTTCCTCTCCTCGATCCTGCATGCCCATGTCGGAGAGCTTTTCGTCGGCATGACCGTTTTGCAGTGCTCGCAGTTCAGGGTGACCCGGAACAGCGACCTCTTCGTCGACGAAGAGGAAGTGAAGAATCTCAGGATCGCGCTGCAGGGGGAACTTCCGCAGCGTCATTTCGGCAATGCGGTGCGCCTGGAAGTCGCAGAAAACTGCTCGCAGGGAATGGCCGACTTCCTGCTCCAGCAGTTCGGCCTCGGGCAGGACGACCTGTACAGGGTGAACGGGCCAGTGAATCTCGCAAGGCTCATGCAGATCCCGGACCGGGTGGATCGTCCTGAGCTGAAATTCCCTTCCTTCGTTCCAGGCGTGCCCGCCATCCTGCAAAAGAAGGCCAGCATCTTCCAGGCGATTTCGAAGGGAGACATCCTGCTGCACCACCCCTTCGATTCCTTCCAGCCTGTCATCCAGTTCATCCAGCAGGCAGCCACGGATCCGCAGGTGATCGCGATCAAGCAGACCGTGTACAGGACAGGAACCGATTCCATCATCATGGAATCCCTCATCAATGCGGCGCAGCGCGGCAAGGAAGTCACCGTGGTCGTCGAGCTGCTCGCCAGATTCGACGAGGAAGCCAACATCAACTGGGCCGGCAGGCTGGAACAGGCCGGCGCGCATGTGGTGTACGGGGTGGTCGGGCACAAGACCCATGCCAAGATGTCCATGGTGGTGAGAAGGGAAGAAGACCGGCTGAAGCGCTACGTTCATCTCGGCACGGGGAACTACCATCCGCGAACCGCGAAACTCTATACGGATTTCGGCCTCTTCACCTGCAACGAGGAAATCTGCTCGGACGTGAGCGACGTTTTCCTGCAGCTCACCGGGCTGGGGCGGGCGGGGAAACTGAAGCATCTGTGGCAGTCGCCTTTTTCGCTCCATTCGCAAATCATGAGCGCGATTCAGCAGGAAGCGAAAAACGCGGCAGCGGGCCTTCCTTCAGGGATCGTCGCCAAGATGAATTCCCTGCTCGAACCGGAAATCATCCAGGCGCTCTACGACGCATCCCGCGCCGGGGTGAAGATCGACCTCATCGTCCGCGGAGTCTGCGCCCTGAGGCCGGGCATACCCGGAATCTCGGAAAACATCCGGGTACGCTCCATCATCGGACGCTTTCTCGAGCACAGCCGGATTTTCCAGTTCAGGGCGGGAGGCGCGCAGAACGTCTATCTTTCCAGCGCGGACTGGATGGACCGGAATTTCTTCAGGCGCATCGAAATCTGTTTCCCCATCCTGGATCCCAAGCTGAAGAGAAGGGTGATCATGGAAGGGTTGAGGCCTTATCTCAAGGACAATTGCCAGGCCTGGGAAATGGATGGGGAAGGAATGTATCACAGAAAACGGGGGCGCAGCCGTGCAACCTGCGCCCAGACCGTTCTGCTTACCGCCAAGAGGGCGGTCTGAAGGGTCCCCCGCTCGTGCCGTCAGGACCGGCATCCTGAACCTGAGGTTCAAGTCGGTCGCCTGCAGGCCGCTTCAGGCGCGTTCGCAAGGAACACGCACAACGACGACGCCATGTTCGGCAACCTCAATGCCAAAATATTGGTTCAAGGAATGAATGTCCTGTCGAACACAGCAGGGGATTAACGCTGCTCGGTTACACTCGCAAGTGCATCCGACATGGCTTCTATTCTACGCCTGTATTCGCCGAATTCAAGCCCGCCGGACCGGATTGTCAGCAATTCATGCGCCATGTTGAGTGCGGCCATCACCGCGATGCGGTCTGTGCCGGCGAGCTTTCCCGCATCCCGGATCTCGAGCATCTTCCGGTCCAGATAGGCAACCGCCTGAAGCAGAAGGTTTTCCTCCCCTTCATCGCAGGCAACCCGATATTGCCTGCCCATGATTTCCACATCCAGGCTCTTGCCCATCAGAGTTCTCCCGGGATTTTCTCGATCAGATCCTCGAGTTGTGCCTTGGTCTGGTCGATTTTCTCGGAAAGCATCCTGCATTCCTCCCTGGAGGCTTCCAGTTGGCGCCCGAGTTCGACATTCTCCGCCTTCAGTTGCATATGCATCTGAATGAATCTGGAGAGCTTTTCTTCGAGGACATTGAGTTCGTTATCCATTTTGCAAGTATAGTTCACGCATAGAGTCCATTCTTCCTGAATTCTAACACTGCCCGGGCTTGTGTAAAATGGAGCCATGCGAACCCTGTTGCTTTTCACGACCCTTCTCCTGCTCGCAGGCTGCTGCAATCTTCCCGAGAAGAAGGCAAAGCCTGTGGAACCGGTTGCCGTCTCCTGGAGCGATCTGCCGGGATGGAGCCGGGAAGACCATCTGGGCGCATTCCGCGCCTTTCTTGCAGAATGCCATGCCCTGAAAGGAAACTGGGTCGACGTCTGCAGGAATGCATCGCAGCTTTCAGATCCGGATGCGAAATCGGCAAGGCGCTTTTTCGAGGACAATTTCCGTCCCTACCGGCTTCTCAATGCGGACGGATCGGGAGAAGGACTCATCACCGGATATTACGAGCCGGTCATCCAGGCAAGTCTTCATCCATCCGCCCTCTACCGCTATCCTGTCTATGGCACACCGAAGGACCTCGTCACGGTCGACCTTGCCGGCGTGTATCCCCAACTTGCGCATCTCAACCTGAAGGGAAGGGTGGTCGGCAACCGCCTCATCCCATACTACAGCAGGTCCGTCATCGAAGGTCCCACATCCCCGCTCGCAGGAAACGAAATCCTCTGGACGGACGACCCGATGGCGCTTTTCCTCCTCCAGGTCCAGGGATCCGGGAAGGCAAGGCTCGACGACGGCAATACCGTTCGACTCGCTTACGACAACCAGAACGGGCTGCCTTACCAGTCGATCGGAAGAATTCTGGTGAAGGAAGGGGAACTCGATCTGCAGGATGCAACCATGCAGGGAATCCTGGATTGGGGAAGGAGGAACCCGGACAAGGTTCGCGCCCTTCTGGACCGGAATCCGAGTTATGTATTTTTCAGGATGCTTGCTGACAGCGGGGAAGGACCGGCAGGGTCCCTGGGCGTGCCGCTTTCGGCAGGAAGAAGCCTCGCAGTAGACTTGCGCGCCATACCACTCGGCGCGCCGGTCTATCTATCGACCGAACTTCCGGATTCACGCCCCTTCGAGCGCCTGATGCTTGCGCAGGACACGGGAGGGGCGATCCGCGGGAAGGTAAGGGCAGACATTTACTGGGGCGCCGGAAGCGCTGCAGGAAAAATCGCCGGTATCACCCGGCAGCGCGGAAGGATGTGGATTCTGCTTCCGGCCAGATAAGATCAGGAATTTCCCTGATTCTTTTCCTTGGCAAGCTCCATTTCACTTTTTTCCTTGCCCTTGCGACCGGAAAATGCGACGAAAAGAACAGCGCTCAGAAAGCAGATGGTGGTGATGGTTTCGATAATGTGATTCCTCTTCATTGTATCAAGGGATGATATGATTGCGGGATAAAATTCCTATCCTCCATTTATATTACACCCTGATTTCTCCAATGAAAAGTGCCTGAGAATCATTCCGTGCCGGAACTGGGTTCGGAACCGGCATGAGCGATGTGCGGAAGCCTCAATTTCCTGGCATCCCTGTCCTGCTCGAGGTCCGCATGTTTCAGCGCATTCTTCAGGATTTCGTCGGTCACTTTCGGCCTGGTGTTCCCCATCAGGAATCCGGTCGCCGCCATCACCATGAAGGCCAGCGTGATGACGACAGGCAGAACCCATTTTTTCTTGCCCATATTCCCCCCTTCATTTTCATCCAATCATTCTGTCACGAAATTTCAAGAAATCCAAAAACTCGCCGTTATCGAAAACAAGGAGGAAGCCATGGAAAGCATCAGCAGAATTCCCCACATGGAAAACAGCCTGATTCGCCAGAAACAGGAGCGGGAACCCATGCACAAGAAAAACCGGGAAAAACGCAAGGAACAGGAATCCGACGATCAGGAACCGGAGATCGTGCATACCATCGACACCACCGCCTAACAGCGGACCGCAACCTGCAGATTTCCCCTCGCAAGCCGACCGGCCAATCCTTCCATCCTGACCCGAGAGACGCCGCCAATCCTGCTTCCTCGCGCGCTGAAAGGCTGGATCTGCCATTTCCCGCCGCCGATCTTGGAAAGCTCGTCCGCCACTTCCTCGAGTATTTTTTCGCTGGTGAGTGCAGGATGAAGGGTGGTCCTGAATTCGAAATCAGCCGGATCCCTTTCCACCATGAGCGCGCTCGCCAGTGCTCGCTCGCCGCTTCCAGTCACGCCCGTGATTTTTTCGTACCTGGAAAATGGCGCCTTGATGTCGAGACCGACCCAGTCGATGTTCGCAAGCAGCTCCTGCAGCCTTTCCGGATAAGCGCCGGAAGTATGCAACCCCACCCGGAATCCCATATTTTTCACCTGCCCGATCGCATCCAGAAGCCCGGATTGAAGGGTGGGCTCGCCCCCGCTGAACACCACTGAATCGAGGAGCCCGGACCTTTTTTCCAGAAAATGCAGCACCTCATCCCAGTTCAGGGATGAAGCGGGAGCCGGAGCGAGCAGGTGAGGATTGTGGCAATATTCGCAATTCCATGGACAGCCCTGGCAGAATACGACTGCGGCAAGCGCGCCCGGATAATCGTTCGCTGAAAACCGGACCAGTCCTCCAATCCTAAGCTTCGACAAGGCACTCCTCCCGGAAGAACCTTCTTTCGCGGTGCTCCCCCTTTTTCCCCGCATTGAAGGAAGAAACTGGACGATGGTAGCCCATCACCCGGGTCCAGATTTCGCAGCGGGTGAGCCTGCCTTGCGCTTCGCACTCCGGACAATGCTCGTGTTCTCCTTCGAGATAGCCATGGCTTGAGCAGATCGAGAAGACGGGCGTCACGGTCAGGTAGGGCAGGCGATGGCGCTCGAAAGACCTTCTGACGAGTTCCCTGCATGCGGAAATGCTGGAGATCCTCCCCGTCATGTACAGGTGAAGCACGGTTCCGCCCGTGTACTTGCACTGCAGTTCTTCCTGCAGTTCGAGCGCTTCGAAAGGATCTTCGGTGTAGCCCACGGGAAGCTGGGTGGAATTGGTGTAATAGGGCATCTCGGCGCTGCCGGCCTGGAGAATCGAAGGATGGCGCCTGAGATCTTCCCTGGCGAACCGGTAGGTCGCGCCTTCTGCCGGCGTCGCTTCCAGGTTGTAGAGATTCCCGGTCTCTTCCTGGAATTCGATCATTTTCTCGCGCAAATGGTCGAGAAGCTCGATCGCAAGCGCTGGATCGGTGGTGATGTCTTCCCTGTCTCCGCTGAAATTGCGGATCATCTCGTTCACCCCGTTGATGCCGATGGTCGAGAAATGGTTCCTCAAGGTGCCGAGATAGCGCCTGGTGTAGGGGAAGAGTCCCTGATCCATGTGCTGCTGGATCACTTTCCGCTTGATTTCCAGGCTTTCCTTCGCGACTTCTAGCAATTCGTCCAGGCGGGAAAAAAGCGCTGCCCGGTTTTGGCTGTACACATGACCAAGCCTTGCGCAATTGATGGTCACGACCCCGATCGATCCGGTCTGCTCGGCGGAACCGAACAGGCCGTTCCCCCTTTTCAGCAGTTCGCGAACATCCAGCCTCAACCTGCAGCACATCGACCTCACCATTTGCGGAGAAAGATCGGAATGGATGAAATTCTGGAAATAGGGCAGCCCGTATTTCGCCGTCATGGCGAAAAGGAGGTCGGCATTTTCGCTTTCCCAGGGAAAATCCTTGGTGATGTTGTAGGTGGGGATAGGAAAGGTGAACACGCGCCCCTTCGCATCCCCGGCAGTCATCACTTCGATGTAGGCGCGGTTGATGCTGTCCATTTCCGGCTGCAGATCGCCGTAAGTGAATGGCATTTCCTTTCCGCCCACCCTGGGGATCTGGTCGCGCAGGTCTTCCGGGCACACCCAGTCGAAAGTCAGATTGGTGAAGGGAGTTTGCGTTCCCCAGCGCGAAGGCACGTTGAGATTGTAGATGAGTTCCTGGATGCATTGTTTCACTTCCGGATAGGAAAGCGCATCCTTCCTGACGAATGGGGCGAGATAGGTGTCGAAGGAACTGAATGCCTGCGCGCCGGCCCATTCGTTCTGCAATGTACCCAGGAAATTGACGATCTGCCCGACCGCGCTGGAAAGGTGTTGCGGCGGCCCCGCTTCGACTTTGCCCGGCACGCCGTTGAGCCCTTCGCTCAGGAAAGTCCTGAGCGACCATCCGGCGCAATAACCCGCGAGCATGTCGAGATCGTGCACATGGAAATCGCCGTTCCTGTGCATTTCCCCGACTTCAGGGGGATAGACGTGATTCAGCCAGTAATTGGCGATCACCTTTCCGGAAACATTGAGGATGAGACCGCCCAGGGAATAACCCTGGTTGGCGTTTGCATTCACCCTCCAGTCTATCCTTTCCAGGTATTCGGCCACCGATGCGCCGACATCCAGCATCGTCCCGGTTTCATTCCGAACGGCTTGCATGAGACCTCCCTCGCGAATCGAATCGAAGGCCTCTTACCACATGTTGTGTGATCAGGCCTGAATTTCACTATATGCAGCGAAATCCGGGCTGTCAAGGAACAATCATCTGGAAGTTTCGGAGAGCATTTTCTCGAGTTCGTCGGCAGGCATGTATCCTGGATTCATTTCTCCGTCTGCAAAGATCAGCGCGGGCGTTCCATTGATCCCGAGCTTTTCCGCTGCCTTCGCTGTTTCATCCAGTCCCTTCATGTCGCAGGGCCTGGATTTCGGCGGCGTGATGCCGTCGACGAGCGCCGCATGCCAGGCGCGGTTCCTGTCGGGGGAACACCAGATGTTTTTCGCCTTCTCGGGTGAGCCGGGCAGGATCGCCAGGACGAAACGGTAGACCGTGACATCCTTCAGCTTTTCGATTTCCTTTTCGAGGCGCTTGCAGTAAGGGCAGTTCGGATCGGTGAAGACGGCGAGCTTGCGGCTGCCGTTTCCTTTCACTTCCTTCAGCGCATACTGCAAAGGCAGGGAATCGAATTTCACCGCGTAGAGTTTTCTCGCCCTCTCCTCGGTGAGATTCTTCATGGTCTTGCCGTCGAAAATGTTCCCGGAGAAGAAATACCGCATGCTTTCGTCGGTGTAGACGATGCTGTCGGAAAAGGCGATCTCGTAGAGCCCAAAATAAGGCGTCTTGGTGATTTCGATGATTTTCTCCCTGGGGAACATCTTCTCGATTTTTGCCTTCATGCCGGCCACATCCGCATGGGCGAGCTGGATCTGGAAAAGCAGGGCGAATACCAACGTAAAAAATGATTTCATGTTATTTCCTGGGTTGATGAATCAGGCGAGTGCGTGACGGATCAGGGCGTTCTTGAGCCACCCCTGTCCGTCCACCATGCGCAGTCCCGTGTTGCGGAGCATGGAAAGCATCGAGAAGTCGTTGTTGAAAAGTTTCTGCAAAACATCGGTGGTGGTCTGCATCGAAAGGATGTCTTCGCGCCTGGCTCGATCGAAGCGCCTGAGGAGATGATAATCTCCGCAATCCTTCTGCATCCCTCGCTGCAAGAGCACGGAGGAGAGTTCGCGCGCATCCCTGAAACCGAGATTGACCCCCTGTCCTGCAAGGGGATGGGTATTGTGGGCGGCATCCCCGACGAGCGCGATCCTGGGCTTCACCATGGAGTCGAGCCTCATGAGGCGCAAGGGAAAACCCGCAGGCGGCGTGATCATTTCCAGATCCCCCAGCGCATGCCCGGATTCGGCCGCGACCAGTTCGACGAATCGGTCATGGGGCTCCGCAAGGAGTGCATCGGCCTTTTCGGTCCAGACCGACCAGACGATGGAAATCCTGTTGCCCGGAATCGGCAGGTAGGCGAGGATTCCGTCCTTCCTGAACCATTGCCAGGCGATGTCGCGGTGCGGTTTTTCGGCGACGAAATTGGCGACGATGGCGGTCTGCCGGTAGGGTCTCGGGCTGGTTTCGAACCCAGCCTGGGCGCGCAACCAGGATCTCGCGCCATCCGCGCCGACGAGCAGGCCGGAATGGATGGCGCCTTCCTCCAGATCGAGCTCGATGCGCTTTTCGTCCCAAAGGATCCCGGTGCATCTGGCAGGCGAGATGATTTCGAGATTTTCCTGCGCAGAGCATTCCTTCATCATCGAATTCAGCATGTTGCGGCTCTCGACGATCCAGGCGAGGGCGGGCATGCCGACGTCTTCGGCGCTGAATCGGAGCTCCGACGCTCCGTCGTCGCCGTAGATCCGCATTTCCCTGACCGGGCTCACCCTGGAATGATCCATTTTTCCCCAGCTTCCGCCGGAGTCCAGGAAATCGACGGAACCCGGGCTGATCGCATAGATCCTGCTGTCCCAGCCTTCCGAAATTTCCTCGTGCTTTCTCGCTTCCACGAGCGCGATGGAAAGGTCGCTCTCCTTCAGGGCGAGCGCCAGACTCGCTCCGACCAGGCCTCCGCCGACGATGGTGATGTCGAAATCCATTTCCGTCTTGAAAAAATCTGCGCAAACCGTTAAGATAGCATACTTGACGGTAACGCTGCGAACATTAGCGGAATTTCCGGCCCGTTTTCGGTGATATAGCTCAGTTGGTTAGAGCACAGCACTCATAACGCTGGGGTCGGTGGTTCAAGTCCACCTATCACCACCAATTCGAAAAAGCCCGTCTCCTCCGAGTCGGGCTTTTTTTCGCCCCCATCCCGCCCCCTGCTTTCCTCCCGATCCCCCGCAATCCTGACAGTCCACATGGATTTCGTGGCGTGGTAGGATTGGGGGAAACAGCATGCAGAACGAACAGAGACGAGAGCCAGGAAGACTGGGCGAAATGCCGAGTCAGGCCCAATGCTTCACTCTACCAACAACAGACGATACAGGGTGTGTAGTAGCGATGCCATGCAAACCTTGCAAGCGACGGGGTGATCGGTAACTCATGACCAGGTCCGAGGCGCAAACGCGGGCGGAACTGATCGACCGGCAACTTGCACTGGCCGGCTGGAACGTCCAGGACCCGACACAGGTCGTCGAGGAATTCGACATTCTCACCGCCTTGCCCGAAGGCGTGGAAGAATCTCGCACTCCCTACGAGGGCCACCAGTTCAGCGATTATGTCTTGCTGGGCAAAGACCGCAAGCCACTTGCCGTCATCGAAGCCAAAAAATCCAGTCGTGATGCCGCCATCGGCCGTGAGCAGGCAAAGCAGTACTGCTACAACATCCGCAAGCAAGTGGGCGGCGAGTTGCCGTTCTGTTTCTATACCAACGGTCACGAACTCTATTTCTGGGATCTGGAAAACTCACCGCCTCGCAAAGTCGTCGGATTTCCCACGCGAGACGATCTGGAGCGCTTCGCCTACATCCGCCGCAATCGCAAGCCCCTCACCCAGGAGTACATCAATACTTCGATAGCAGGCCGCGACTACCAGATCCGTGCCATCCGATCGGTGCTCGAAGGCATCGAGCAGAAAAAGCGCGATTTCCTGCTGGTCATGGCCACCGGCACCGGCAAGACCCGCACCTGCATTGCCATGGTCGATGCGCTCATGCGCGCGGGCCATGCCGAAAAAGTGCTGTTTCTGGTCGACCGAATCGCACTGCGCGAGCAGGCACTGGCCGCCTTCAAGGAGCACCTGGCCCACGAGCCGCGCTGGCCCAATGTCGGAGAAAAACTCATTGCGACAGATCGCCGTGTCTACGTTGCCACCTACCCGACGATGCTCAACATCATTCGCGACGAAGCGCAGTACCTGTCGCCCCACTTCTTCGATTTCATCGTGGTCGACGAAAGTCATCGCTCCATCTACAACACCTATGGCGAAGTGCTCGATTACTTCAAGACCATCACGCTGGGCCTGACTGCAACGCCGACCGACGTCATCGATCACAACACCTGTCAGCTCTTTTACTGTGAAGAAGGCATTCCAACATTTGCCTACACCTACGAAGAGGCTGTAAACAACGTGCCGCCCTATCTTTGCAACTTCCAGGTCATGAAGATCCAGACGAAGTTTCAGATGGATGGCATCAGCAAACGCACCATTTCACTCGAAGACCAGAAAAAGCTGATCCTGCAGGGCAAGGAAGTTGAAGACATCAACTTCGAGGGCGCCCAGCTTGAAAAGCAGGTGATCAACAAGGGGACCAACACCCTGATCGTACGCGAGTTCATGGAAGAAGCCATCAAGGATGCCAACGGCGTGGT
>JABEVD010000027.1 GCA_013044025.1 Burkholderiales bacterium | reverse complement strand
CTTGAAAGTGAGATAATTCAGTCCGGATCATCTCCCGGATCAAGCTGCCATGCGCTTTCTCAATCCCAAGACCGATTTCGCGTTCAAGAAGATTTTCGGTTCCACCCAGAGCACCGACATCCTGCTGTCGTTCCTGAACGCCGTGCTCGGGCTGCAATCGCCGTACCGGATCGCTGGAGTGACGATTCTCGACCCATATCAGGCGCCGCGCATCGTCGGCATGAAAGACACCTATGTCGATGTGCGAGCGGTCGATGAAACCGGACGCCAGTTCATCGTCGAGATGCAGGTGCTCAACGTGCAGGGCTTCGAGCAGCGCGTGCTGTACAACGCCTGCAAGGCCTACGCGGGACAGATCCAGGTTGGGGAAGACTACCGCGCGCTGACCGATGTGATCGCGCTCACCATCACCGATTTTGTGATGTTTCCGGAGCGGCTTGACGTGGTCAGCAAATTCAAGCTGCGCGCCCATGACGGCGAATTGTACGGCGACGATCTCGAACTGGTGTTCGCCGAATTGCCGAAATTCGACAAGGACGAGACGCAGCTCGACGACATTGCCGATCGCTGGTTTTATTTCCTGAAGCGGGCGCGGGACCTCACCATGATCCCTGCGGTGCTGGAGCAGGATCCGCCGATCATGCATGCCTTCGACATCGCCAACCGCGCCGGGTTATCCGAGGAAGAGGACGAAGCGCAATCGAAGCGCGAAATCTTCATCCAGGACCAGATCGGCGCGCTGATGAAGGCCAAGGCCGAGGGTGAAGCCAAAGGGTTTTTGGCAGGTGAAACCAAAGGCCGAGCCGATGGTAAAGCCGAAGGCGAACAGGCGGAGAGGCTGCGCATCGCGCGTTCATTGCTGCCGCTGTTCGATGACGAGAAAATCGCCGGCGTGACCGGACTCGACATCGCTGCGGTGCGCGCCTTGCGGCACTGAATCCCATGCGCCGAGGCGGCATGACCGGAAAATCGAAATGAACGCGCAGCAGGAATGACATGTATCTTCCCGAGCACTTTGCCGAGACAGAAATCGAAGTCCTGCACCAACTGATTCGCGCCCGTCCGCTTTGCACCCTGGTCACGCTGTCTTCGAACGGAATCGACGCGAACCACATTCCGCTCTATCTGTCCCCGGAGCCCGCCCCTTTCGGCACCTTGCGCGGCCATGTCTCCCGCGCCAACCCGATCCCGGACGGGAGCGAAGCACTGGCCATTTTCCACGGCCCGCAAAGCTATGTCACCCCTTCCTGGTATCCCGCCAAGGCGGAAACCGGAAAAGTCGTCCCAACCTGGAACTATGTCGTGGTCCATGCCCACGGCAAGCTCGGCCTCGTCGAAGATCGCGCCTGGCTGCGCGCCCATCTGCAAAGCCTCACAGACCGGAACGAGGCCGGATTTCCAGAACCCTGGAAGCTGGAAGATGCGCCTTCCGATTTCACCGAAAAGCTGATCGGCGGGATCGTCGGCATCGAACTTCCCATTTCCCGACTCATCGGAAAATGGAAGACCAGCCAGAATCAGCCCGAAGGAAATCGCGCCGGCGTGGCTTGCGGCCTGCGCGAATGCGGTACGCCCGATGCGTTGGAAATGGCGGATCTGGTCGAAAAAGCCTGCAGAAAGAACCGCAACTGACCGTTTCCGATTCCGGAAAATCGTCCTGCACCGGAATTGCTTCCCGGTCATTTCTTCCGATCCTTCGGGATGCGCCCGGCCCCTTCCGATCGACCCGGTTTTTACACCTTTTTTACGCGGCTTTCCCTACCATTTCGTATTCAGTTCCTAAACTATGGACATGAACGAGGAAAGACCCGATCCCGACCAGCTTCTGGAGCGCGTGCAGCGCGAAGCCGAAAAGGCCAAGCGCGGCAGGCTGAAGATTTTTTTCGGCGCATCCGCAGGCGTCGGAAAAACCTATGCCATGCTTTCCTCCGCCAGGATGCTGCGCGAACAGGGACTGGATCTCATGGTGGGGGTGGCCGAAACCCACGGCAGGAGGGAAACGGAAGCGCTGCTCAAGGGACAGGAAATCCTCCCGCCCAAGGAAATCGAGTATCGGGGAAAAATGCTTCGCGAATTCGATCTCGACGGGGCATTGAGAAGAAGGCCGGCCCTCATCCTCGTCGACGAACTCGCCCATTCCAATCTCCCCGGATCGCGCCACCCCAAGAGATGGCAGGACATCGAGGAATTGCTGGATGCGGGAATCGACGTCCACACCACCGTGAATGTCCAGCACCTGGAAAGCCTCAACGACATCGTGGGTGGAATCACCGGGATCCGCATCTTCGAGACCCTGCCGGACCGGATTTTCGAAGCGGCGGACGAAGTGGTGCTGGTCGACATCACCCCTGACGAGCTGTTGCAGCGTCTGAAGGAAGGGAAGATCTATCTCCCCGAACAGGCGGAACGCGCGGTCATGAACTTCTTCAGGAAGGGAAACCTGATCGCGCTGCGCGAACTCGCATTGCGCCGCACCGCCGACCGGGTGGACGACCAGATGCTGAATTACCGCCAGGAGCAATCCATCCGGGCGCTGTGGCAGGCGAAGGAATCCATGCTGGTCTGCGTCGGCCCGCAACCCGGAGCGGAGCGTATCGTGAGAAGCGCAAGTCGCCTCGCCGCCCAGCTTTCAGCCGAATGGCATGCGGTCTACATCGAAACGCCGGGATTGCAGCGCCTGCCCGAAGAAGACCGGCGCAGGATCCTCAGGACACTCAAGCTCGCCCAGGAACTCGGCGCGAAAACCGCCACCCTGCCCGG
>JABEVD010000026.1 GCA_013044025.1 Burkholderiales bacterium | reverse complement strand
TCCATTGCCCCGCCGAAAATACGTCGGGGCGACCGGATTCAAAGCTGAGGATTGACCTTTTCGGTTCCGCTCAGGATGCGGTTGAGCGCCCCGATGTAGGCTTTCACGGAAGCCACCACGATGTCGGTGTCCGCGCCCTGGCCGTTCACGATGCGTCCGTCCTTGTGGAGCCTGACCGTCACTTCTCCCTGCGCATCGGTGCCGCTCGTGATGTTGTTGACGGAATAGAGCTGAAGTTCGGCGCCGCTTTGCGCGATTTTCTCTATGGCACGGAAAGCTGCGTCCACAGGACCGCTTCCTTCCGAAATCCCTTCGCGCTCCGCCCCGCCTTCGAGCAGATTCACTGCGGCAAGCGGGGTCTCGCCGGTTTCGGAACAGACCTTGAGATAGACGAGCCGATAATGCTCGGATGCCGCACCCACCGCTTCGTCGGATACGATCGCCTGGATGTCCTCGTCGAAAATCTCGTGCTTCTTGTCCGCAAGATCCTTGAAGCGGGCGAATGCTGCGTTCAATGCTTCTTCCGAACCGAGTTCGATGCCGAGTTCGGAAAGCCTCGTCCGGAACGCATTGCGCCCGGAATGCTTGCCGAGCACCAGCTTGTTGGCGCTCCAGCCGACGTCTTCCGCGCGCATGATTTCGTAAGTCTCTCGGCTTTTGAGCACGCCGTCCTGATGGATGCCGGATTCGTGCGCAAAGGCGTTGATGCCGACGATCGCCTTGTTGGGCTGCACGGCAAATCCGGTGATGCCGGATACGAGACGGCTCGCCTGGACGATCTGGGTGGCATCGATTCCGGTGTCGCAGGGGAAATAATCCTGACGGGTTCTGACCGCCATCACGATTTCTTCCAGCGCCGCATTGCCCGCCCGTTCTCCGCGGCCGTTGATGGTGCATTCCACCTGACGCGCGCCGTTCATCACCGCGGACAATGAATTTGCGACCGCTAGTCCAAGATCGTTGTGGCAATGCACCGAAAAGATCGCGCGATCGGAATTGGGGATACGCTCCCTGAGGTTGCGGATCAGCGCCCCGTACTGCTCGGGCATGCTGTAGCCGACGGTGTCCGGAATGTTGAGGGTCTTCGCGCCGGCATCGATCACCGCTTCCAGGATCCTGCACAGGAAGTCGATATCGGAACGCCCTGCGTCCTCGGGCGAAAATTCGATATCGTCCGTATATTCGCGAGCCCATCTGACCGCTTTCACCGCCTGCTCCAGCACCTGGTCCGGGCTCATCCTGAGCTTCTTTTCCATGTGGATCGGGGAAGTCGCGATGAAGGTGTGAATCCTTCCGGAATTGGCGGATTTGAGCGCATCCCCTGCGCGCCGGATGTCGTTCTCGATCGCGCGCGCAAGGCCGCACACGGTGCTGTCCTTGACCGCTGCCGCGACCGAACTCACCGACTCGAAATCCCCAGGGCTCGCTGCGGGAAACCCCGCCTCGATGATGTCCACCTTCATGCGCTCGAGTTGCCTCGCGATCCGGACCTTTTCCTCCCGGGTCATGGATGCGCCGGGACTCTGCTCTCCGTCGCGCAAGGTGGTGTCGAATATGATAAGTTTGTCTTTCATTCTTTTTCTCCGTTTTCAGGCTTGTGCTTCGCTCTTTTCCAGAACCAGAGCAGATAGCCAGAGAAGGAATAAATCAGGAAAATCGAAAACAGCACTTTTGCCGGGGCGCTGGTGAGCAGCACGAAAACCAGCAGGAAGAAGAACAGCGCGATGAACGGCACGCTCTTCCTGAAATTGAGATCCTTCCCGCTGTAAAAGGGAATGTTGCTGATCATGGTGAGGCCTGCGAAAACCGTAAGTCCCCAGGAAAGCATGCGGATGTCGCGCCCCTGCACGTCGAAATCCAGCATCAGCCACACGAATCCCGCCACCAGCGCCGCCGCTGCCGGGCTCGGCAGCCCCTGGAAATAGCGCTTGTCGACCACATCCATCTGGGTGTTGAAGCGCGCAAGTCGCAGCGCTGCGCTCGCGCAATAAATGAAGGCGGCGACCCAGCCCATCTTGCCGAGCCCTTTCAGCGCCCATTCGTAGACCACCAGCGCAGGCGCCACCCCGAAGGAAACCATGTCGGAGAGGCTGTCGTATTCCGCGCCGAATGCGCTCTGGGTGTGGGTGAGGCGCGCGATGCGCCCGTCCAGGCCGTCGAAGACCATCGCGATGAAAATCGCGACCGCCGCCCGCTCGAAGCGGCCGTTCATCGCCTGCACGATCGCGTAAAATCCCGCGAAAAGCGCAGCCGTGGTGAAAAGGTTGGGCAGGAGATAAATCCCCCGCCTTCTGGGTTTGGCAGGAAGCAGTTCGGATTCGTCGTAGACGACCTTCATCCGAGCTCCGCCAGAATGGTTTCGGTGGCGCGCACGCGGTCTCCGATGGAAACCAGCACGCGCGAGTCGGTCGGCACATACACGTCGACCCGGGAGCCGAAGCGGATGAAGCCGTAACGCTGGCCGCGCGAGAGTTTGTCGCCATGCTTCACGTAGCACAGGATGCGCCGGGCGATGAGCCCCGCGACCTGAACGGAAGTGATGTCGCGACCGTCCGCCGTCCTGATCCAGACCGCATTGCGCTCGTTCTCAAGGGAGGCCTTGTCGAGATCGGCATTGACGAACTTTCCGGGAAAATACCACACTCCGCCCACTTCGCCGTCGACCGGGCTCCTGTTCGAATGCACGTTGAACACGTTCATGAAAACGCTCACCTTGATGGCCTCGCGCTCGATGTACGGATCCCGCACCTTCTCCACAGCGACGATCCTGCCGTCAGCAGGCGACAGGACCGCGCGCGGATTGTCCGGCACCACGCGACCCGGATCGCGGAAGAACTGCAATACGAAGATCGATATGATCCAGAAAGGCGCTGCCACGCCCGCCCCGAAGATCCAGGTGACGAGAATGGAAACCGCAACTACCCCCGCGAGGAAAGGCCAGCCCTCCCTCGCGATGATGGGATGAGGATAGTTCTTCATTCAGGCGATCAGTTCTTGCTCTGGTCGACCAGGCGGTTCTTGCTGATCCAGGGCATCATGGCGCGAAGTTGCCCGCCCACCTTCTCGATCGGATGCTCCGCATTCAGGCGGCGCTGCGCGGTCATTTCCGGATAGTTGGTGCGTCCTTCCAGGATGAAGCGCTTGGCGTATTCGCCGGTCTGGATGTTCTTCAGCGCTTCCCGCATCGCCGCCCGCGCCTCTCCCGAAATCACGCGGGGCCCCGTGACATATTCGCCGTATTCCGCGTTGTTGGAGATCGAGTAGTTCATGTTGGCGATGCCGCCTTCGTACATCAGATCGACGATGAGTTTCAGTTCATGCAGGCATTCGAAGTAGGCCATTTCGGGTGCATATCCGGCTTCGGTCAAGGTTTCGAATCCCATCTTCACCAGTTCGACCGCGCCGCCGCAAAGAACAGCCTGCTCGCCGAAAAGATCGGTCTCGGTTTCCTCGCGGAAAGTGGTCTCGATCACGCCGCCCTTGGTGCCGCCGTTGGCTGCAGCATAGGAGAGCGCGATGTCGCGGGCGCGTCCGGACTGGTCCTGAAACACTGCGATGAGCGAAGGCACGCCGCCGCCCTTCAGGTATTCGGAACGCACGGTGTGTCCCGGACCCTTGGGAGCGATCATGATCACGTCGATGTCCTTGCGGGGAACGACCTGGTTGTAATGCACATTGAAGCCGTGTGCGAAGGCGAGCGCTGCGCCCGCCTTCATGTTGGGGGCGACCTGCTTGTTGTATACGTCGGGAATGTTCTCGTCGGGGAGCAGCATCATGACGACATACGCATCCTTCACTGCTTCCTCGATTTCGGCCACTTTCAGACCGGCAGCGGATGCCTTGTCCCAGGAAGCGCCGCCGCGGCGCAATGCCACCGTCACATTGACGCCGGATTCGCTCAGGTTGAGCGAATGCGCATGTCCTTGCGAACCGTATCCAACGATGGTGACATTCTTGCCCTTGATCAGCGAAAGGTCCGCGTCCTTGTCGTAATAAACTTTCATGTTTTCCTCTTGTTTGTAAATGGTCAGATTCTGAGCATCCGGTTGCCGCGCCCGATTCCGGAAGCGCCGGTACGCACGGTTTCCAGGATCCAGCTCCTGTCGATTGCAGCCAGGAATGCGTCGAGCTTCGCCACCGTTCCGGTGAGCTCGATGGTGTAGCTCTGGTCGGAGACGTCGATGATACGCCCCCTGAAAATGTCGGCCATGCGCTTGGCTTCCTCGCGCTCTTCCTCCCCTGCCTTCACCTTGACGAGCATCATCTCGCGCTCGATGTGTTCGCCGTCGTTGAGGTCGATGACCTTGATGACCTCGATCAGCTTGTTGAGCTGCTTGATGATCTGCTCGATCACGTCTTCCGAGCCGCTGGTGACGATGGTCATCCTGGAAAGAGAAGGATCCTCGGTGGGCGCCACGCTCAGGGACTCGATGTTGTAACCGCGCGCCGAGAACAGGCCGGAGACGCGGGAGAGCGCGCCCGCCTCGTTTTCCATCAGCAATGAAATGATATGTCGCATCTTGTGAATCCCAAAAATTAAACCAGGATCATCTCGTTCAGGCCCTTGCCGCCGGGCACCATCGGGAACACGTTCTCCGACTGGTCAGTGACGAAATCCATGAACACGAGACGATCGGTGAGCGAGAAAGCTTCCTTCAGCGCCCCTTCCACATCCTCCGGCTTCTCGATGCGCATGCCGACATGGCCATAAGCCTCGGCAAGCTTCACGAAGTCGGGAAGCGCCTCCATGTAGGATTCGGAATAGCGGTTGCCGTGGAAGAATTCCTGCCACTGGCGCACCATGCCGAGATAGCGGTTGTTGAGCGCGATGACCTTGATCGGCAGATGGTACTGCTTGCAGGTCGAAAGCTCCTGGATGCACATCTGGATGCTTCCCTCGCCGGTCACGCAGGCGACCTTGGCGCCGGGATTGGCGATCTGCACGCCCATTGCCGCCGGCAGTCCGAAGCCCATGGTGCCGAGCCCGCCGGAATTGATCCAGCGACGCGGCTTGTCGAACTTGTAGAACTGCGCGGCCCACATCTGGTGCTGACCGACGTCGGAAGTCACGAAGGCGTCGCCCCCGGTCACTTCGTGCAGCAGTTCGACCACGCGCTGCGGCTTGATGATGTCGCTTTTCCTGTCGAATTTCAGGCAGTCGCGACCGCGCCATTCCTCGATCTGCTTCCACCAGTTGGTGAGCGCCTCGCCGTCGTTGGGCTCGCGTCCTTCGCGCAGCGTGGTGAGCATGTCCTGGAGAACGTCGCGCACATTGCCGACGATGGGAACGTCGACCTTGACGCGCTTCGAGATCGAGGAGGGATCGATGTCGATGTGGATGATCTTGCGGTTCGAATTGGAGAAATGATCCGGATTGCCGATCACGCGATCGTCGAAGCGCGCGCCGATGGCGATCAGCACGTCGCATTCCTGCATCGCCATGTTGGCTTCATAAGTGCCGTGCATGCCGAGCATGCCGAGGAACTGGCGGTCGGATGCCGGATAGCCGCCCAGGCCCATCAGCGTGTTGGTGCATGGGAAATTCATCATGCGCACGAATTCTGTCAGCTCTTCCGCCGCATTGCTGAGAATCACCCCGCCGCCCGTGTACACCATGGGGCGCTTCGCCTCCAGGATGAGCTGAAGCGCGCGGCGGATCTGCCCCGAATGCCCCTTCAGCACCGGATTGTAGGAGCGCATGCTGACCGACTCAGGGTAACAAAACTCCGCCTTGTGCTGGGTGATTTCTTTGGGGATGTCGACGAGCACCGGGCCCGGGCGTCCGGTCGCTGCGAGATAGAACGCTTTCTTGATGGTGGGCGCGATGTCCTTCACGTCTTTGACCAGGAAATTGTGCTTCACGCAGGGACGGGTGATGCCGACGGTGTCGACTTCCTGGAATGCATCCTGGCCGATCGCGGGGGTCGGAACCTGACCGCTGATGATCACCATCGGGATGGAATCCATGTAGGCGGTGGCGATGCCGGTGACCGCGTTGGTCGCGCCGGGTCCCGAAGTCACGAGCGCGACGCCGACCTTCTTGGTCGAGCGTGAATAGCCATCGGCGGCATGCACAGCTCCCTGCTCGTGACGCGTCAGGACATGCTTCACTTTGTCCTGCTTGAAGAATTCGTCGTAGATGAACAGGACTGCCCCGCCGGGATAGCCGAAGACGTACTCTACGCCCTCTTCCTGCAGGCAGCGCAGCACGATTTCCGCGCCAGTCAATTCCATAGCATTCCCTAAGATATATTTGTAGAACAGCAAACAGTAACGTTTGACGGTCTTTTGGTCAAGCCTTGACGACCGACACGACCCGAAAAATGCATGCGCCGCGAGCTCGTCGCCGAAAATCCGATCACCCGAGTCGACATTATAATTCAGCAGCGACCCCCGAGGCAAAGAGGCCAAAATTCCCATGATATAATGATCTTTGAACAGGAGAAATCGCAATGGGTATTGCATACGCTCACATGAGGCTGGCCAACGACGGGCGGGCCGACCTGGAAGAAATCGATGTCGAAGCGCTGGTCGACACCGGTGCCTTGCATCTTTGCATCCCGGAACATGTCGTGCTGCAACTCCAGTTGAAGGATACAGGGGTGCGCGAAGTCCTGCTCGCAGACGGCAGGCCCAGACAGGTCGGCTATGTTTCCCCGGTGCGCATCGAAATGCTGAATCGCCAGTGCGTCACGGGTGCGCTGGTTCTGGGTGATCAGGTTCTGCTCGGTGCGATTCCGATGGAAGACATGGATCTCGTCGTCGAGCCTTCGGAGCATAAGGTGACGGTCAACCCGAGTTCCCCCAACATCCCGATGTCCCTGGCAAAAGCCGCAAAGTAACAGATCCCGCATTCCCCACCAACCCGATCGGGCAGGCCCGACAGGGTTATATCCAGCCCCGGAAATCGGGGCCAGAATCGGTCGACCACATTTCCGGAGACCGAAATTGAAACCGATCAAATACCTGCTCGCATCGATGGTTGTTTTCTCAAGCACGGCTTTCGCCACCTCTCCGTACCTCTCTGCAGACCCGGTTGCTGCGGGAGACGCAAAATCGGTGGGCATGGAGGTCGCCAAAAAACTGACAGGAGCGGGGTTCGACGTGATCGGCACCTATATTCCGAAGGGGATAGAAGATTCCGGGGTCATCGTCGCGACCGACAAGGGGATGCTCGATGCGATCGCGAAAACCGGGAGAGATTCGATCGTGGGCGCTGCGATCCGCATCGGATTCGATTCCAAGGGACAGGTTTCCTACATGAATCCGGAATACTGGTACCGGGCCTATCTGCGCAAGAATTATGCTGCGAACGAAAATGCGGTGAAGGCGCTGGAAGCGCACCTCAAGGCGACTTTAGGCGCAGGCAAGGCTTTCGGCGGGGATGTCGACGAATCCGATCTAGCCAAATACCACTACATGTTCGGAATGGAATATTTCGACGACGACCGCGATCTCGCCCAGCATGACAGCTTCGAAAAGGCGGTGGACGCGGTGAAGGCGAACCTCGCCAAAAAAGTGGCGGGCACCTCAGAAGTGTACCAGATCGTGATGCCCGAACAGAAAATCGCGGTTTTCGGCGTCGCGATGAACGACAAGGC
>JABEVD010000180.1 GCA_013044025.1 Burkholderiales bacterium | reverse complement strand
TCCGCATCGAGGGAGAGGATCCAGTCGCAACCTGCCAGATCGAGGGCACGATTCTTCTGCGGCCCGAACCCGGGCCAGTCGGTAACCGTCACCTTCGCGCCATGCTCCTCGCAGATTTCCACCGTACCATCCGTGCTTCCGGAATCGACCACCACGATCTCGTCCGCCCATGAAACCGATTCCAGGCATTTTGTGATGGCATGCGCTTCGTTTTTGGCGATGACGATGACCGAGATGCTCAATCCGATCTCCTACCGGAAAACAGCACACCGCTCATCCAGGCGAAGAACAGTCCTTCCGCATGATCGAGCAGGAAGGAATTGAAGAGGCACCCTGAGATCATGGCGAGCACCAGCCCTTCGCCCAGAAATCGCCGCTCCAGCCCCAGCATTCCCGCTTCGCGCCATTGCAGATAAAAAAGCAGCAACAGCAACAACAGTCCTGCAACACCCAGTTGCGACGTAATCAGAAGGAATTCATTGTGGGGGTGGTGGACAGGAATCATTCCTGTCCCTGCGACCTGATCCGCATAAGCCCTTGGAAATCCTCCTGTCCCCACGCCAAAAAACGGATGTTTGCTGACGATGCCGAGCGTGTTGACGTCATATTCGAGACGCTGGCCGATCGAATCGCTATCTTTCGTTGCCTGCCCGGGATGCCAGAGAACTGCTTCGTGTATCGCAAGATCGATGCGTTCGTGGAATTCATGCGAACCGAAATAGGCAATGCATCCGAGCAGAAGCACCGCTCCGCCGCCGAGTGCCATCCCCTGTTTGCCAAATTTGCGCGCGAAGAGATACAGCAGCAACACAGCGCTGACGAGATAGCCGATCCTTCCCTGAACCATGAGGAAGATGTTGAACGTAGCGAGGGCCGCAAGCAGGATCCACAATGCCCTTTCTCCGACACCTTCTGCCTTGAGGGCGAGAGAGGCAAGCATCAGCACAGCGAAGGACATGAAGAAATTCTGCGTGATGTGCAGCTTGAATACATAGGGATTGGCAGCAAATCCCCTAATAATGGAATTGGTATGGAGGAAACCGAATCGTATCAGGTAGGAAAGCAGAAGGGTCAGCAGCATCGATGCGAGAAATGCGCGCAATGCATTCCTTCTTGCCGCCCGATCTTCGAAAAGCGTGACGAAAATCGGCACGAACAGAAGATCGATGTATTTGCCGAGCGTGCCGAGCGCATCTGAAAGCGGCGTCCTTCCCCAGAACATTCCTGCCGTCAGCATGCAAAACAGGGCAAATGCCGCGATCGCCACCGGATTTTCGCGGATAATTCGATATTTTTCCGCAAATCTTCCTCCGGCCAGCCACAGAATCAACACTGCGAGCAACAGGACATTGTCCAGCGCAACCGAAATCGGGACGAAAAACCCGATCGCGATCGCCGCCCACTTCACCAGCGTGTCAGTGCGTTTCGACAAAGCGGGCATTTCCCTGAAATCAGGGCTTGGTCGCCACATACAGGGCCGACGTTCCAGTGATCGCCGCTTTTCTGAATACATCCAGTCCGAAATATCCTGCATCCAGCCTTCTCACGGAAAACCCCACGCTTTCCAGCCCTTCGACGAAATCCAGCGTCCCATACAGGCGCAGATGATCGCACTGCGCATAGTGCATTTTTCGCAGCGCTTCGCTATCGTGAGAGGGGTCTTCCTGGGTTCTGGTCACCCCCAGCACGAGCGGCACCATGATGATGGCAAAGCCTCCCTGCTTCAGGATTCGGTACAGTTCCCTCATTGCCGCCTTGTCGTCCGGTACGTGCTCCAGCACATGGGAACAGATGAGGGCATCGAAGCTTTGGTCGGCCAATTCATGCATGTTCTGGATATCCAGACGCAAATCCACCTTGGGGCGAAACAAGTCTGCCGAGTAATAGTCGATCCGTTTTTCCCCGCGCAGCCAGCGGGAATTGGCCAGATTGGGGGCAAAATCAAGAACGCGAAGCCGCCCCCCTGATGAGGCCAGCCTTTCCCTAAAATACAGAGCGCACAGCCGGTCCCGGTCGGAAGCATCGCATGCCGGACAGATCAGCGCCTTACGATTGAAGGTTTCGAAGGAATCGACAGGATAGATGAAGGTTGAAAGCTCTCTCTCCAGGGATTTCCAAGCCGGCTTGAACGAGGAAACCCCTGTTTCACAAACCGTACATTCGTATTCATTTCCTGAATAGAAAGGCCTTTTCATGGCTCTCATGAAATACTTCTTCATGTCCTTTAGCGAATGATCCTTGAACTTCCCGAACACGATTACCTCCAACATAAGCCGATGGGCTGCATTATATCCGCTCCGCATGCGCAACGCGCGCACCGATCCATTTCTCCAGAACGCCCGGGCCCTTCACTCACGATGCATCGCCGGTGAATATTCGGGAACCCATGCTGCCAGATCCCTGCGGACGGCTTCGTCGCATTTCACTTCGGATCCAAGAATCCAGGAAAGCAGGGCTTCCAGCCATTTTTCGTCCTGCTTCCTTGCCCTGGCGATGCGCAGCTTGGGATGCGGGGTGGGCAGGGTGTGCTCGTCGTCGGCAAGGAGTTCCTCGTAGAGTTTTTCTCCCGGCCTGAGCCCGGTGAAGACGATCCCGATCTCTTCCTCGTTGAAACCGGACAAGCGGATGAGATCCTTCGCCAGATCGACGATCTTCACCGGTTCGCCCATGTCCAGAACGAAGATCTCCCCTCCCTTTCCCATCAATCCCGCCTGCAGAACGAGCTGGGATGCCTCGGGAATCGACATGAAATAACGGGTGATTTCTGGATGGGTCACGGTGACCGGCCCGCCCGCCTCGATCTGCGACTTGAATTTCGGAATGACGCTGCCGGTGCTGCCGAGCACGTTTCCGAAACGAACCATGACGAAACGGGTTCCTTCCTCCTTTTGCAAGGTCTGGCAGACGAGTTCGGCAAGCCGCTTCGAGGCACCCATCACGTTGGTCGGATTGACCGCCTTGTCAGTGGAAACCAGGATGAATTTCGCAACACCTGCATCCCGAGATGCGCTCGCCACCACATGCGTCCCCAGCACGTTGTTCCGGATCGCCTCCCAGGAATTTTCCTTTTCCATCAACGGAACATGCTTGTAGGCTGCGGCATGGAAGACCACTTCAGGGTGATGGGTCTCGAAAAGATGAACCACCCTGGCCCGGTTCCTGATGTCACCAATGGCGCAAACGATGGGAATATCCGGGAAGGAGGAAAGGAATTCCTGTTCAAGCCGGTAGATGGCGAATTCCGAAGAATCGAAGAGGACCAGCTTTTGCGG
>JABEVD010000179.1 GCA_013044025.1 Burkholderiales bacterium | reverse complement strand
TAGCCGGCTCAGGGAGTGGATGCTCAGGTTTCACGGCGTCGCAACGCATTATCTTGCCAATTATCTCGGCTGGCGCAGGCTGATCGATCGCAATCGTGGCGCCTTGTCGCCTTCCACCGTCCTGCGCGCCGCCTTGGGGATGTATGTGGTTCAACAAACAATTGTGACATAGCTCAAAATTCGGGAATGTCACCGAGCTGATGAAGGATCTGACCATCTTGAAACGAGAATCAGTCCGTCGGAAAATGCGAGTTTTCAGGTTGATTGTGCATGAAATCCTTTTCGGAAATTTTCCCGATTTTCCTGAAACTGGGGCTCACTTACTTTGGTGGTCCGGTGGCCCATATCGGGTATTTCAGGAAGGAATTCGTCGGACGCAGGAAATGGCTGGATGAGCAGGCTTATGCCGATCTGATATCGCTATGCCAGTTCCTTCCCGGGCCCGCCAGCAGCCAGGTCGGGATGGCACTCGGGCTTTCCAGGGGCGGGTTGGTCGGGGCGTTGTTTGCCTGGCTCGGATTCACCCTCCCTTCAGCCATCCTGCTCATCCTTTTCGGGATCGGGTTTCATCATTTCCAGTCCGGATTCGGCGGCTGGTTGCAAGGCCTCGAGATCGCATCGGTTTCGGTAGTGGCCCAGGCGGTCTGGTCGATGACAAAGCCGCATTTTTCGGACTGGCGGAAAATCGCGCTGATCCTGGCCAGTGCGGCATGCTCGCTTCTGAACCCTTTCCCCTGGATGCAGATCCTGATCATCGTTGCAGGAGGCATTGTCGGGCTCTCCATTTTCCAAATACCTGGCCAGCTTCCTCACGAGCCCTTGAGGAATATTCCGGGGCGAGGGACCGGCTTCTTTCTGCTCTTCACATTTCTCTTTCTGCTGCTCTTTTTGCCGATCTTGGCTTCCTTTACAGGGAGCGATCCGGTCAGGTTTTTCGCAAGTTTCTACCGGGCGGGTTCGCTTGTTTTCGGCGGAGGGCATGTGGTCCTGCCTTTGCTTCAGTCCCTGGTGGTGATGCCGGGATGGGTATCCAGCGACGAATTTCTTGCAGGGTACGGTGCGGCGCAGGCTGTTCCAGGTCCCATTTTCACTTTTGCAGCCTATCTCGGCGCGATTTCGAACCGTACGCCATCGGGCTGGGTGGGCGGATTCATCGCGCTTTTCGCGATTTTCCTGCCTTCCTTCCTGCTTGTTGCGGGAATCCTGCCGTTCTGGGAAAAGCTGAGATCCATCCTGCCGGTCAGGCAGGCCATGCCCGGGATTCATTGCGCGGTTGCGGGGCTCTTGCTGGCAGCCTTTTACCACCCGGTTTGCACGACCGGAATCCGCAACGGCTTCGATTTCACGCTCGCCGTCTTCGGGTTGTTCATGCTCTCGAAAATTCCAGCCTGGGCGGTGGTGCTTTCGATCCTTTTCATCGCCGCAGTTTTCCATTCCTGAATGGTGCTGGAATGATTCCGGATTTTGCGGCATGTCCGGGCGCTATAATGGAAGTGCAGGCAATGTCTACACCCGCAGGAAAAGGCGAATGGAGAAAATGAACGAATCACCCGAAAACCCGTTTGCAGTCACCAGGAAAATTCCGATCGCTTCCGGATCGTCGGAAACGGTGAAGGATGCGCTGCATCATCTCGTTGAATTCGAGCCCGTGCTCGGCGCGAGCCGATCATCGGGGAATTGGCTCAAGGTCACTTACGATGCATCCTGCATCGGCATCCGCGATGTGGAGAGAATGCTGGACGAAGTCGGCGCAGCGCGCGATGAAGGGGTGATATGGAGCATCCGCTCCGCCTGGTACGCATTTCTCGACGGGAATGCCAAATCCAACGCCAGATCTTCGGGGGCCTGCTGCAACCGCCCCCCGCCCCGCGCCTAGTCCTTCAGGCTGCAGCGAATTTCCTGCGCGCCCCCCAGGCGGCGAGCCCGCCGATGAAAAGGAATGCGCTGGCAGGTTCAGGTACTGCGCTGCTGGAAGTCCAGGTTGCGGAACCGAGCGCGTATCCTGTACCGCTCGGGCTGGAAGTGCTGACCGTGCCGTCGAAGCTGAACAGCATGTTGATCGTGCCCGTATAGGCGTTGATGGAGTACTGATTGATCGCGCCAAATGGATCGGTCGAAAGATAAATCGACAGCGCAACTCCTGGACTGGTGTTGGTGAGGGTGGCGATTCCGTCGAATGCCTGCCAGGAAAGGATCGTTCCGGCATAAGGGCCGTACGCCAGGTTGATGGGCAATGCCGAAGGCGTGACGAACTGGAATTTGATCCCCATCGAAGTCGTGTAGGAACCGCTTACCGTCTGATAGGGCGCCGTGATCGCGGTGTAGGTGACGTTTGCGGATGCGCAAACCGGCATGGCCACAAGAACGGCTGCCAGGAATTTTTTGATCATGGTGAGTTTCCCCCTCTGGTGTCCGGACGATGCGTTTTGATTACGCGCATCATAGGTTGTTTTTCATTTCCTTTCAAGTAACTATTTCACATCCGCAAGGGTGGTTCTTCACAGATGAATCCCGTTCAACCTGATAGAAGCTATCATCGAATCGGATTCTACGCATTGATAAAATTGGAAAACGTCTTCAGAACTTCTGCCTTTTCGCAGTCGCTCTTTGCGCTTTACGCCTGTGCGTAAATGAAGGCTGGATGCCGGATTCGCTCGGATCCGATGATTTTCGCGAAGGCCGGTTTCCGTGTGCAGAATATCCTGGCGCTCGCGCTGCTCATCCCTTCAGGATCAGTTTCTCCGCCTCTAGCCAGTCCTGCAGTTCGTAGCCGGGGGAAAATCCGCGTTTTTCGGCCAGAAAATAGGCGGCTTCCTCGATCATGAGGCGGGTCTGGTCTTCCATCAGCGACGCCTCCTCGATCACGCCCGATCGATCCTGCGCCTCGAATGGAATGACGAGTTCTCCATAAAGCGGCCGTGTTTCCTGTGTCATGCTCTTCCCCAGGGTAAAACCGGGAAAGATAGCAGGAGAATATGACGCAATGATGATGGTCAGTATCCCAGCGCGCGTGCGCCCTGGTAGAAGACGAAGCTCAATACCCAGGCGAGCAGCAGAGACCAGCCGAGCGAGAGCCACATGAAGGAATTGCTCTTCGATTCGCTTTTCAGGGTGGCGACGGTGGAAAGACAGGGCGTGTAGACGAGCGTGAACAGCATGAAGCTGTAAGCCTGAACCCAGTCGAGGTGACTCGCCATCATCGCCATCAGGTCGTTGCCCTGTGTGCCGTAAATCACGGCGAGCGATCCGATCACGATCTCCTTGGCGACGAAGCCGAAAATGAGCGCGAGCGCGAGTTGCTGGTCGATTCCGATCGGGTCGAGGAGCGGGGAGCATGCGGATCCGATCATGCCCGCGAGCGTTTGCGGGCTCCCGGGAGGGACATTCGTCGGCAGGTGAGTGAGGAGCCATACCAGGACCACGCCGGCGACGATGAATTTGCTCGCGCGGATCAGGAAGTGGCGAACTTCGAGCCAACCCCGCATCAGCATTTGCCGCAAGGTCGGGAAGCGGTAGGGCGGAACCTCCAGGATGAAGGGTTCGGTGTTCGCAAACTGGCGCTTGAACAGCACCGCGGTGAGCAGCGAGGTTGCGAAACTGAAAAGGTACAGGCTGAACAGCACGAGTGGGGCCGCACTCCGCGAGAAAATCGCTGCCGTGATGAAGATGAACACCTGGAGTCTTGCTGAGCAGAGCGAGAATGGAATCACCAGCATGGTGAGAAAGCGCAGACTTCTGGAACGCATCACCCGGGTGCCCATCAGGGCGGGCACGTTGCAGCCGAATCCCATCAGCAACATGACAAAGCTCCTTCCGTCCAGCCCGAGACGATACATCAGCGCATCCATGAGGAAGGCGGCTCGCGAAAGATAGCCGGTGTCCTCGATGATCGCCATGAACAGGAAGAACAGGATGATGATCGGAACGAAAGTGGCCACCGTTCCCAGTCCGTTGTAGATTCCGTCGAGGAGAAGCCCCTTCAGGAGGACGGGAAAGTGGGAGAAGAGCGGTTCGAGCGCCGCGCTGCGAAACGCATCCAGCATCCAGGTGACGCCGTCCTGGAGCGGTTTTCCGAACAGGAAGATCGCCTGAAAGGTGAGGTACATCACGAGGAAGAAAAGGGGGAGGCCGAGCCAGGGATGCAGCATTACCCGATCGAGTTTCGTCGTCAGGTTGTCGGGAAGTCTTGCCGGAATCTGCACGGTGCTTTTCAGAACCTTGTCCATCGCGCTTTCGATCTTGCCTTCCTCTGCGAGCATTTCCTGGATGGTTTCGAGTCGCACCGGTTGGCTGGATGCGACTCTGCTTCCAACCAGTTCATGCACTTCGCGATATCCCGTTCCATATTTCGCGCTCAACATTACCACCGGCATTTCCAGCATTTTCGACATCTTGTCCGGGTCGACGGTGATGCCGAGCTTTTTGGCTTCGTCTGCCATGTTGAGCAGCATCAGCGCCGGAAGGCCGAGCTGCTTCGCCTGTAGCGCGAGGCTCAGTTGGCGTTCGATCTGGGAAGTGTTCAGCACGATGAGCACCAGATCGACGCTGTTGTTTTCCAGGAAATGCCGCACCACCTGTTCGTCTTCTGAAAATCCGTGCAGATCGTAAATTCCGGGAAGGTCGACGATTTCCACCATGCTCGAGCCGAGCAATACCTTCGCTCCGAGCAGATCCACGGTGACGCCTGGCCAGTTCCCGGTACGCGAAGACGCGCCGGTCATTCTGTTGAAAAAAGTGGATTTGCCCGTATTGGGCATTCCCAGCAGGGCGATGCGTTTCATGCGGCGGCTATATCGATCTTTTGCGCATCGCTTCGCCTCAGCATGAGATCGGTGGTGCCGATTCTCAGATGAAGTGGGCCGGAAAATCTTCCGAGACGGAGGATTTCGATCCGGTTTCCGACGCGGAATCCCATTTCAGCCAGACGATGATAAAGCTCGTCTTCTGCGTGCAGGGCGGCGATCACGCCGGATTGGCCGGGCCCCATGGTCGATAGTTTCACGACGGACATATCTTGCAACAAAGTGAATGAGAATTGTTCTTGATTATGGCAGAATTCCGGCAATTTGGAAAGGGTTTTTCGCAGAAACCACGCGGGAATGGAGATGTCAAAGATACTGGAGGCTTGCCCTCGCGGTTTCCCCTATTGTGGGGGGCTGTGAATTGCCATACACTTTTCATCGGCATGCAGCCGGATGAGTATCAATGACAGGAAGAACCATGATTGCAGACAAAGAAGAAGAGTGTCAGGGTGAGGTGGCTGTCGAGGAGGATCATCATTCAAGCGATGACCCCATATTCGATGCGGTTCAGATTTATTTCAATGAAATCAGGAAAAAGCCGCTTCTCAGCGCGCAGGAGGAACTGAGGCTCGCCCGGTTGGTGAAGGAAGGCGATTTCGATGCCCGCCAGAAAATGATCGAGCACAACCTGAGGCTGGTGGTGAAAATTGCCCGCCACTACATCAACCGGGGCGTCACGCTGCTCGATCTGATCGAGGAAGGAAATCTCGGTCTCATCCATGCGCTGGAAAAGTTCGATCCGGAACTCGGCTACCGTTTCTCGACCTATGCCACCTGGTGGATCAGGCAGAACATCGAGCGCGCCATCATGAACCAGTCGAGGACGATCAGGCTTCCCGTGCATGTGGTGAAGGACATCAACATCGTGTTGCGTGCCATTCATGAACTCGAGACCAACGGGGCGGATTCCAGTCTGGAGGAAATCGCCGAAAAGGCAGGGATGACCCTCGAAGAGGTGAGATGGGTGATGCAGCAGAACGAGAAAATGCTCTCGCTCGATGCGCCGCTCGATATCGATCCGATGCTTTCGATTGGTGAATCGATTCCTGATGACAAGAATCTTCAGCCGGACATGCTCATGGAGAATTTCGAGATGGAAAATCTCGTCGCGCAATGGCTGGGAAAACTCAACGAGAAGCACAGGCTGGTCATCGAAAGGAGATACGGCTTCAACGGAAACGAGATCGCGACGCTGGATCAGATCGCGCAGAGTCTGGAACTCACCAGGGAGAGAATCCGCCAGATTCAGAGCGAGGCTTTGCGGGAATTGAGAAACCTGCTTTCCAGGCTGGAAATTTCCCAGGACATGCTGATTCCGGGAAATTTTCCTTCGGAAATGTGAAAAAGCCGGGAAAATCCCGGCTTTTTCAGCGCGTGGTTCAGAACGCGTAGGTCACGCCTGCTGCCCAGACGTTCGAGTTGAAGTTGGTGTTGACGCCGGTGTTGGACTTCACGGCTGCGCCGTAGCGATCGATGCCGAAGCGTACGCCGATGTTGGGCGTTGCGGCATACTGAACGCCGATTCCATAGGTTGCTGCCGTGCGGCTTGCACCCTGGACGGTGAGGGTGGGGTCGGAAACCTTGGTCTTCGAGCTGGCCATCCCCAGTTTTCCATACAGGGAGAATCCATTGGCGACGGGCAGCATGCCGATCGCGGCGATCGTGAATGCATCGCCCTTTCCGCTGATGAGTGCGGTGTTGAACCTGCCGATTCCGGTGAACGATGCTTCGACGCCGAAGTTCTGGTTGATCTGGTAGCCGAGCAGCCCGCCGTAGACGGTGTCGGAAGATTTCGTCAGGGGAGTTGCTCCGAAGTTGCTGATTCTGGCGCTTCCCAGGGTGCCACCCACGTAGAAACCTTCAGCGGCGAAGGCGGGGGATGCGGCGATGGTCGTCAGGAGTGCTACAGCAAGCGTTTTTTTCATTTCTGCGTCCTTCAAGGGTTGTTGAATCTTGGCTATGAGCCATTTTCAGCGTCGGGAACCAGGCTCAGGCCCGACGAGAGCAATGGTAGTCCTGCCAGATTAGCGCAGAATTAAGAAGTGTTGCTTCATTTGAACAGTGTTGCAAATTCGTCATATCCTTCCCTTTCCAGGTCTTCGACCGGAACGAAGCGCAGGGAGGCCGAGTTGATGCAGTAGCGCAATCCTGAAGGCGCCGGGCCATCTTCGAACACATGGCCGAGGTGGGAGTCTGCCTTGCTGCTCCTCACTTCCGTTCTTTCCATGAAGTGCGACCGATCCGTCCTTTCGACCACATTTCCGGCCACGATCGGCCGGGTGAAGCTGGGCCAGCCGGTGCCAGAATCGAACTTGTCCAGGGAGCTGAAAAGAGGCTCTCCCGAGACGATGTCCACATAGATGCCCGGATTTTTGTGGTTCCAGTAGGCGTTTCTGAAGGGCGCTTCAGTGCCGTTTTCCCGGGTGACATGATATTGTTCAGCAGTGAGGCATTGCCTGAGTTTGTCCATGATCGGCTCCTGTGATGGAATGCATAAAGATATGGGATCATGTTGCCGAATACAATTCATATTTCGTGGAAATGGAGCAGAGGATGCAGGAGTCGCTCGATCCGGAGAACTGGGAGGATTTCAGGAAGGATGCGCACCGCATGCTGGACGACATCATCGGCTATATCGAGCAGGTCGCACAACGCCCGGTGTGGCAGCCGATCCCGGAAGGGATTCGCGCCCGTTTCAGGGAGCCGCTGCCGCAGGATCCCGCGCCGCTCGGATCGGTGCACGAAAGATTCATGAACGAAATCCTGCCGTATTCGGTCGGAAACGCGCATCCCGGCTTCATGGGCTGGGTGCACGGGGGTGGGACTCCGGTCGGGATGCTGGCGGAGATGCTGGCGGCCGGTCTCAATGCCAATCTCGGAGGGCGCGACCAGATTCCCCTCGAAGTGGAGCGCCAGGTGCTTTCCTGGGCGAGGCAGCTTTTCGCTTTTCCGGATTCCGCGAGCGGGATTTTCGTCACCGGCACCTCGATGGCGAATTTCATCTCGATCCTGGTGGCGAGATTTTCCCTGCTCGGGGAAGAGGCGAGAATGCATGGAATCGGTGACCGGAAGCTTGCCGCCTATGCCTCTTCTTCCGCCCATGTCAGCATTTCCAGAGCACTCGATTTCGCCGGAATCGGCTCGGCTGCCTTGAGGAAGGTTCCGGTGAACCGGGATTTCGAGATGGATGTCGATGCGCTTCGTCATGCCATCGAAGCCGATCGAAGGGAAGGATTCATTCCTTTTTTCGTTGCCGCAACGGCGGGCACGGTCGATACGGGTGCCATCGATCCGCTTGCGGAAATCGCTGGAATCGCATCCGCTGCAGGGCTCTGGTTCCATGTCGACGGTGCATACGGTGCGCTTGGCATGTTGAGCCCGGAAATTTCGCCAAAGCTTGCTGGAATCGAGCAGGCCGATTCCATCGCTTTCGATTTTCACAAGTGGGGTCAGGTTCCCTATGACGCAGGGTTCGTTCTGGTGAAGGAGGGCGAGCTGCACAGGAAGGCTTTCGCTTCCGATGCATCCTATCTCACCAGGGGGCGGGCGCTTTCCGCCGGATCCCCCTGGCCATGCGATTTCGGACCGGATCTTTCCAGGAGCTTCAGGGCGCTCAAGACCTGGTTCACCATCCAGGTGCATGGTTCCAGGAAGATCGGGCAATCGATTGCGCATACCTGCGAACTGGCGCGCCATCTCGTGCGGCGCATCGGGGAATCGGACCGGCTCGAACTCCTCGCCCCCTGTCCGCTCAACATCGTCTGCTTCCGCTATCGCTGCGAGAATCCGGATCCGGTGAACCTGGAAATCGTGGCGAGGCTGCAGGAAGCCGGAATCGCAGCCCCTTCCACGGCGAGAATCGAAGGAAAGCTTGCCATCCGGGCCGCGATCGTCAATCATCGCACCAGGATCGAAGACATCGACAGGCTGGTCGAAGCGGTGCTGTCCATCGGGGAAAATATTCATGAATGAAACGAAAAATCTGTTGGGTCTCGCGAGGCTGATGAAAATGGCTTTCGACGGAAAAGACCTTTCCCCGCTCGGAGAAGAGCTCATCCGGCGCATCGAGGCCGATCCTCTGGATGCGGAGGCGATGATGGATCTTTCCACGCTGCTGCAGTTGAAGTTTCAGCCTGAAGTCGCCCTTTCCATCCAGGCCCAGGCGCTGGCGCAAAAGACGCTCTACCACCTTCCTGCAAAATACCCCGGCGGAATCAGGCTGCTTTCCCTGAATGCGCCGGGGGATCTGATGACCAATGCGCCGCTGGAATTCCTGGTGGAGGATTCGGATATTTCGCTGCACATGCTTTATGTGGGAGAAGGACTGACGCTTCCGGCCGAACTTCCCGAGCACGATGTGCTTTTCGTCGCGGTGGGAGAATCGGACGGAACCCGCCAGTTGCTGGAGGATCTGCAAGTTGCGGTTTCGAACTGGCATTGTCCGGTCCTCAATCTTCCGCAAAACATCCTCAAGACTTCCCGCGAAGCCGCGCCGGGATGGCTTTCCGGCGTGGAGGGCGTGACCATGCCGCAGGCCCTGCGCGTGCAGCGCGAAGCGCTTGCGGATCTCCCATTGCCTTATCCATTCATTGCAAGACCGATCGGCTCCCACGCCGGGCATGGGCTCGCAAAAATGGAAAACGCAAATGATCTGGAAGCCTATCTCGCATCGAACCGGGAGCCCGCCTTCCATGTTTCTCCCTTCGTCGATTACAGAAGCCGCGACGGGTTTTTTCGCAAATACCGCGTCGCCCTCATCGACGGTCTTCCCCATGCCTGCCACATGGGAATTTCCGCTTCCTGGATGATCCATTATCTCAATTCAGGAATGGAGGAGAGCGCGGAAAAAAGGGCGGAAGAGGCGGATTTCATGATGAATTTCGCAAGCGGATTCGGTGCGCGCCATGCGGCGGCCTTCTCCGGAATCCATCGATCCCTGGGGCTCGATTATTTCATCCTGGATTGCGCGGAAACCCTGGACGGAAAGCTGCTGGTTTTCGAGATCGACACCGGTGCGGTGATCCACGCCATGGATCCTGAGGATCTCTTTCCCTACAAGGCCCCCCAGATGAGGAAGGTTTTTGCAGCCTTCCGGAACATGCTTGCGGACCATGAAGCCTGAGTCCTTCGCCATGCCCGATTTCGAAACCGCCATGCTGCTCGCAACCGGCGGAGATGAAAGGATCGCCCTGAAGGAAGGGAGGAACCTGTATGGCTGCAGCCCCTGGCCGGAGCGGGATCTCGTTGAGTTCGGCTCTTCCACCGCTTCCACCATTTCCGAAGGAGCCTACCGAAAAGTCTGTTCGTTGCGTAAAAGGATCGGGCATGACCGGGTAGGCGCAGCCTTTTTCGAATTGAGAAGCCAATTCGCGGATCTTTTCGGAATGGCAGAAAGATCCGTCCTGTTCTGCGAATCGGGAACGGATGCGCATCGCATCGCCTGCGAAATGCTGAAGCCGGATCTGGTGCTCATGGTCGAGGCGGGAGAAACCGGCAAAGGGGTTCCCTTGGCGCTTTCCGGCGCGAAAGTGCTGCAGGTTCCGATTCGGGATCCGGATGGAAGGCCGAGGGATCCCGGGCTGATCGATGCGGATTTCGCAAGGCTGGCGCGGGAGGGAGCGAAAGACGGCAAGCGGGTGCTGCTGGTGCAGACCGATGTTTCCAAGACGGGAATGATCGCGCCTTCCTATTCCCTGACGACTTCCCTGAAAACGGGCCGCATCGCGGAAATCCTCGTCGATGCATGCCAGTTCAGGATTTCGGGAAAAACGCTGCTTGCCTGCCGGCAAAGGGGCTTCATGGTTGCGCTGACCGGATCGAAATTCTTCACCGGCCCCACTTTTTCCGGCGCGCTGGTTTTCCCTGACGAACCTTTCGATGCCCCCGTACTGGAAGAAAATTTCGGTCTGCTGCTGCGCTGGGAAGCTGCGCTCTTCGAAATGAAAGCGTTTCTTTTCAGGGAGCAGGGACACGAAGATTTTTTTGCCGGATTTGCAAAAGGAATTGCCGAAAGGCTGGAAGCGGACCCTGCTTTTTTCCCCGTTCCCGTTCCTGCCATCGACCGGAGCGCGCTTGCGGCGGAAAAATCCTGGGATTCGATCGCAAGCGTTTTTCCATTCATGTTGAGAAAAAAAGGCAGGTTCCTGGGCAGGGAAGAAGCGCTTGCCGTTCATTCCGGTATGAGAAGACAGCGCTTCGTGCTGGGGCAGCCTGTCTATCCGGGAACGGGCGCTGCGCTGCGCATTTCCTCCAGCGCAAGGCTGGCTCTGCTAGGAGGCGCAGATGAGATCCTGCATCTGGCCATGCAAGCCCTCGACAAAGCGGCATGGCTCGCTTCAGATCTCGGATAGCGGTTTTGCCGTGCCCCCCTCGTCTTTTTCCTGCATGGTGGCGAGCAGCACATCCATGCTTTCGAGGAGTCCGTTCAGATTTTCTTCCGGCATCCTCTGCAGCGCGTCAGGCAGCAGGCCGATCATCGGTTTGGGCGCTCGTCCGATCACTTCTCCCCCTTTTTCCGTGAGGCGCAGGTTGACCACGCGGTGGTCCTCGCTGTGCCGTTCCCTGCTGATGAGCTGTTTTTCCTCGAGCTTGACCAGCAGATTGCTTGCAGTGGATTGATGGACGAGCAGGGCATTGGCGAGTTCGGATGCGCGCATGCCCGGCGCCTTGTAGATTTCCCAGAGCGCCCAGAGTTGCGCTCCGCTCAGACCGCATTTCGCCTCGATGTCATCGAAGTGCTTTTTCACCGAACTGAACACGATCCTGAATTTCTTCAGTGCCTCCCTGGCTTTCTCATGCTGGTTTGGGGGGCGCTGAGCCACCTCTTTTTTACTGGTCATTTGTTTTATGCGAAACATATTTGTACAATAATTGCCTCATGCCGAATGACAGGGCTTTCAGGAAACTTTTCCCGACCCTTCCATTATACGGTCCTTTTGAGGAGAGCGTTCCTCCGCCTTTGGCAAGGCGGAGTCTTTTTCCCCCCCTTGTGCTAGAATCATTCCGAACCAGATGGAGTCCCAGCGATGTGCCAGCTGCTCGGCATGAACTGCAATGTGCCAACCGATATCTGTTTTTCCTTCACCGGATTCCAGAAGCGCGGAGGAGAAACCGACGTGCATGCGGACGGCTGGGGAATCGCGTTTTTCGAGGGAAAAGGGGTGAGACTGTTCGTCGACCCGCAGCCTTCGGCCCAGTCTGCGATCGCAGCGTTCGTGCGCAATTATCCCATCCGATCCCTCAACGTCATCGCCCACATCAGGAAAGCGACCCAGGGCGTGGTGGCGCTGGAAAATACCCATCCATTCATGCGCGAATTGTGGGGGCGCTACTGGATCTTCGCCCATAACGGCAATCTGCCCGATTTCAACCCGGATTTTGCAGGGGAATTCCTTCCGGTCGGCAACACCGACAGCGAGCGGATTTTCTGCTGGATGCTGGAGAGTCTTCGCGCCCGTTTCGGCGCGCACGCTCCGGAGAGGGAGGAACTTTTCGAGGCGCTCGCAGAACTGAGCTGCAAGCTGTCCGGACAGGGCATTTTCAATTTCCTGCTCTCGAACGGGGACTGCCTGTTCGCGCATTGCTCGACCGAGCTTGCCTATGTCGTCCGATGCGCGCCATTCACGGTCGCGCATCTGAAGGACGAGGATGTTTCCGTCGATTTTTCCACGCTCACAAAAGCCACCGACCGGGTCGCTGTGATCGCCACCTTGCCGCTCACCGACAACGAAACCTGGACGAAAATGGAACCCGGCACGCTCTGGATGTTCCATGAGGGGGAAGTGACGTTGCACAGACCAACCTGCCCCGGACCTTGTTCCGGGCGAATGAATCAGGGACAGAAATGACCGACCTCAGCAAGAAGGACTTCGAAACCCTTTCCGACTTCCGATACCGGTTGCGGCGTTTTTTGCGCTTCAGCGAGGAAGTGGTTCATGAGCAAGGGCTCACTCACCTCCAGTACCTGCTTTTGCTGCATGTGAAGGGATATCAGGGGCGGGAGTGGGCGACCATCGGCGAACTCGCAGAAAAGCTGCAATGCCACCATCATGGCGCCGTGTCGCTGGTCTCCCGTTGCGAGAAGCTCGGTCTTGTCTACCGGCAGCAGGGCAGGCACGACAAGCGCGAGGTCGAGGTCCACCTCACACCGGAAGGAAATCGCATGGTGGAAAAGCTGGCGAGACTCCACCGCGACGAACTCATCGGATCGAACGGGTCTTTCAAGGTTCCAGG
>JABEVD010000025.1 GCA_013044025.1 Burkholderiales bacterium | reverse complement strand
TTTCGGAGAATGGGCAAGGGATCTGCCTGTGAGTTCGACCAAATCGATGCACGGCCATCTTCTCGGTGCCGCGGGCGCCATGGAAGCGGTGATCACCGCGCTCGCGCTCGTCAAGCAGGAGATTCCGCCGACGGCGCATCTCGAGGAAGTTGCGGCGGACTGCAGCGGAGTTCGTCATGTGATGGGGAAAGGCCTTCGCGGCGCAGCCTTCGAAGCCGCGATCAGCAATTCGTTCGCTTTCGGCGGAAGCAACGCAGTGCTGGCATTCAGAAAGGACAGGAAATCCGGATGAACCCGAACCGTAACGAGATCGCGCATGCGCCGCATGTCCCGCTCACCCGATATTACGCAGATGAATCCTCGAGAAAGGGATTCGTCCAGGAGATGTTCGACAGCACTGCGGAAGATTACGATCGCATGGAACAGATCCTGGGGCTCGGAACCGGGCTCTGGTATCGCGGTCAGGCGCTGGAGCGGGCCGGGCTTCGCCCCGGCATGCGCCTGGTCGATGTGGGCGTGGGAACGGGACTGGTCGCACGGGAGGCGGTGAGGATCGTCGGAGATGCTTCGCTCGTCACCGGGGTGGATCCGAGTCCGGGCATGATGAAAAATGCCAGGATTCCGCAAGGGGTCGACATGGTGGAAGGGCGGGCGGAAGAAATTCCTTTTCCGGACGACCATTTCGATTTCCTCAGCATGGGTTATGCGCTGCGCCATATCAGCGATCTTTCCGTCGCATTTCGCGAGTTCCACAGGGTGATGAAGCCGGGGGCGAAACTCTGCATCCTGGAGATTACCTGCCCGGAAAGCGCATGGGGAAGATTCCTGCTCAAGATCTACATGAAGGGGCTGGTTCCATTGCTCGCGAAGTTCGTCTGCAACAGAAAAAATACCGCCAGGCTGTGGCGCTATTACTGGGATACCATCGAGGCCTGCGTTCCGCCTGCTGCCGTGCTGGCCACGCTGGAAGCGAGCGGATTCACTTCGGTGCGCCGCCACATCGAGGTGAAGGGCATGAGCATCCTGGCCGAATATCAGGCCACCAAATGATTCGGGGAAGCTAGCATGTCCGGTCCGGCCATGCTGGCGCACCTCCTGCTGGAAAAATTCTCAGGAGGAGGGCTTCTGCGCATTGCGGAACCGGAACTCGTCATGGGAGACGAAGGCAGGAACGAGGCTTTCGAGCGCATGGGCCGCGAGGACGGTCTGCTCGCTTTTCTGCACTTGTACCAGTCCATCCAGATATCCAGTCTGGTGAAGCCCGGGGAAAAAGTGCTGGATCTCGGATGCGGGCCGGCCAGTCAGCTCGTGCAGATCGCAAGGCTGAACCCGGAAGCGCATTTTCTTGGTCTCGACGCCTCTTCCGAAATGCTGAGGCGCGGGGGCGAGGCGGTGAAGCGGTCCGGAGTCGGAAACGTCGATTTCATTGCCGGCGACATGACGAGGCTGGATGGCCTTGCCGACGCCTCTTTCGATTGCGTGATTTCCACGATGTCCCTGCACCATCTTCCCGATACCGAAGCGCTTTTCTCCACTTTTCGGGCTGTGCGGCGGGTGCTGAAGCCGGGCGGGGGCGTGTATCTGATCGATTTCGGACGCCTGAAGCGCGCCGCAACCCAGCGCTTTTTTGCGGAAGACCGCATTCTGGAGCAGCCTGAAAGTTTCACAATCGACTATTTCAATTCCCTTCGCGCAGCCTTCAGCGTCGAAGAGCTCTGCCGCGCCATTCTTCCCCTGGGGGAGGGAATCGGGAAACGACAGACCGCGCTCGCCCCGTTCATGGTGGTGTTCAGGAACGCAGCGAGACGGGAGCCGGATCCGTCTGCCAGATCGGCCGCCGGGAAAATCTACGCCAATCTGAACAGGATTCAGCAGAAGGATTTCAGGCTTTACGCCCGCTGGCTGAAAGCGGGCGGACTGGATCTTCCTTTCCAGCCATTCCCGGTCAGATCATTCCGCCGTTGATCGAGATCACCTGCCCGGTGACATAGGCTGCCAGATCGGATGCGAGATATCCGACCAGCCCGGCCACTTCCTCCGGTTTTCCCGCGCGCTTCATCGGAACAAGCCTGGAGATCGATTCCCTGTCGAATGCCTTTTCGATCATCGGGGATTCGATGATGCCGGGCGCGACGGAATTGACCGTGATGCCGCGGCTCGCGAGTTCCAGCGCGAGCGATTTTCCGGCTGCATGCAGCGCTCCTTTCGCAGCAGCATAATTGGTCTGGCCGCGGTTTCCGGTGATGCCGGCGATCGAGGTGATGTTGACGATGCGACCCCAGCGGGTGCGGATCATCGGCATGGTGAGCGGGCGGGTGACGTTGTAAAAGCCGTTGAGAGAAACGTCGATGACGCTGTGCCATTGATTCGCGCTCATTCCCGGGAATACTGCGTCGTCGTGGAGACCTGCATTGTTGACCAGAACCTGGATCGGACCTTCTTCGAGCAGGGCTTCCAGGGCGGATTCGCATCCTGCAGGATCGGTCACGTCGAAGCGGACCGCCTGGGCTGAATGTCCCTCTTTCACGATTTTGTTGCAAAGTTCCTGAGCGGAATCCAGGTTGCGGTTTGCATGCACGAAGACGTGCATTCCGTCAGCGGCGAGCCTCCTGCAGATGGCCGAGCCGATGGCCCCGCTTCCTCCCGTGACGAGCGCCCTCTTCATGATTTTTCTCCCTGTACGGCCGCGGCGTCGAGCAGGACGCTCGCCCTGCCCGAGATCAGCATTTCTTCCCCGAAAAATATTCCGAAGGAATAGAGCACATTGCTTTCGTTTCCTGAAATCCGCTCTGCGCGCACTTCGATTTCTCCAGTCAAAAGGTCCAGGCGATTGCGGCTCCAGGTGACGTTCCTGACGCTGGTCAGGTATCCTGCGCGAGGGGGATCCGCGCTTGCTGCGCAGAGCGCGCCATGCACCGCCATCGCCTGCGCTGCGTATTCGATTCCGTTCGAAATGCCGAGGCCGCCCTGATGTCTCAGGGGATTGTCCGGAGAAAGATGGCTGGTTGCGCGGCAGACGATTTCGGTTTCGTTCCAGCGCGCCACCCGGTCGAGCAGGCACATTTTTCCCTTGTGCGGGATTTTGCTACAGATCCAGTCATGATCGTACATCATGATGCGCGGGCTTTCGGCATGAAGTTGGCGAAGGAAGTTCCCCAGGACCATCCGCAGTGGAAGTGTTCGGTCCTGCGGCAGGTCGGATCGAGCGATTTCAGGCGGGTTTGCATGATGGCCTCAGGGGAACGGGTTTGAGTTTCTGTCTTTGCAGTTCGCAAAGCAGTTCCGGGAGCAGTTCGAGGACGACCGGGTGGCCGTTTTGGCTCCTCGCGCTGTTTCCGTCGTGCAGCAGCAGGATATCTCCCGCCTGGAGATCCCGGGTGAGGCGGGAAAGAACCATGCAGCAATCGCCGCAGCGCGTGTCATAGCCGCGCCTCGTCCAGCTTGCGAGACGGATGCCGAGACGCTTCAGGACCGGATCGAGAAAGGGGTTGCGCAGCCCAGCGAGCGCCCGATAGTACTGCGGACGAATTCCGGTGATCCCTTCCAGGGTTCGCTGCGCTTCTCCAACCTCGCGCATCCAGCCGGAAAATCCGGAAAAAGCGAGATGATTGCGATGCCGCTGCCCGTGATTTTCGATGTCGTGGCCGCGGGCAGCGATTTCACGGCAGATTTCAGGATGGGCCAGCGCCCTTTCCCCGATGCAGAAAAAGGTGGCATGAACCCCGTACCGGTCCAGGATTTCCAGAACTTTCGGCGTGACTTCCGGGTCCGGGCCGTCGTCGAAAGTGAGCGCGACTTCCCTTCTGGAGGCCGCTTCTTCCGGAAGACGGACGAGATTCGCTCCGAGCAGGGTGGAACGGGGCAGGAGCCCTGCCGCGATGATCGCGACATGGTTCGCAATCAGGAGGCCAAGCGCAAGCGGCCATTTCTCAGGGGAACAGGCTGCGAGGAAAAGCATTCCGGCATGGAGGAAGATCGATCCGAGGAGGAATGGGGGCATGTTCGCTCCGCTATGCCGATTATGAAATGACTCTGCTGCGCGAAAGGATCGCGGAGAAGATCAGGGAGAAAAAGGCGCCGAGCCCCACCGTCGTTCCGATCGCGGAAAGCAGCGGGATGCTGGACAATCCCAGCATGCCGAAACTGCCCACCGCGGTGAGATTGGCGACCAGGAGGGAGATCTGCATCCGCCTTCTTTCCTCCATGCCGGAACTTTCCGAATTCTCGAAGAATAACGCGTAGTTGGAGCCGATCGCAACCACGAGCAGCAGCCCCACGAGATGCAGGATGGTGAGTTTCGTGCCGCCAAGCAGGAGCAGCGCCGTGACGCAGGCCACCGCACAGGCGAGCGGGACGATCACGCGCAGGGTGCGACGTAGCGATTTCAGCGCGAAAAGAAGCAGGAACACGATCACGATGCAGCCCAGTTCGGAGAGCATGAGCACTTCGTTCCGGTAATTTTCGAAGAGCCGGGTGGATTCTTCCAGCAGATCGAGGACGACGGGATGCTTGAGTCCGGTCTTCCCGAGGGCCTCCTGAACCCGGTTCACGTCGATGGGCCGGTCCGCGCCGCTGTCCGCTTCGCGCAACGGCATCAGCACCAGTACGTCCCCAGGGCGCCGGATCATCATCGAGTCATACAGGAGGGCGGCCGAAGTGCCTTCGAGGTCGGATCTCGTGAGCGGCTTCCTGTTTTTTGCAGAATCGAGATCGGCCAGAAATCCCTGGAGCTTTTGAGCCTGCACCGGAAGACCTTCGAGCGCTGCATCCAGGTTCCGCGCCGCCTCGCTCCGTGCTGGAATCGCCGCCTGCCGCGTGCGCTGCATCTTCAGGCTGGGCAGCACGAAAGCGGGCGAACTGAAACCCGCGATGACCTTTTCCTTTTCCAGCATTTCGAGCACGGCGCGGGCTTCCTCCGCTCCTTCCAGCCCATGTTCCGTGTCCGGTGCGCTGAAGGCGACCATGAAGCGCAGATCCGGCGCGCCCAGATCGCTGCGCAGCGACTGATCGAGTTGCTGATCCGCCGTGGAAATCGGGCTCAACGTGGAAAGATTGCGGTTCCAGAGCTTCCCTTCATGCTGGAAAATGACCGCGCAGGCTGCGACCAGGAGCGCGGGGGGGAGCAGGCGCAGACGGGGAGCGAAATGCAGCATCCTGTCGAGGGCAAGACCGGTTCTTCGCATGTCCCGCAGGCCGAGCTTTTCGGGAACCAGGGAGGGCAAAACGTATCTAGTGACGAGGGCGGCCGCGATCAGTCCGCTGATCGAATAGGTGCCGAGCTGGGCAAGGCCGGGAAACCCGGAGAACAGCAACGCGGCGAAACCGGCGATCGAGGTCGCTACCCCGACCCAGATGGTTTTCCAGAAACGGCCGGGATGGAGTTCTCCGGTACGCTGCAGATAGAAATAGATGGAATAGTCGACCGCTTCCCCGATCAGGGTGGTGCCGAAACCCAGGGTGAGGCTGTGCACATAGCCGAAACCAAGACTCACCATGGCGATTCCTGCGAGCGCGCCGGAAACGACGGGGAGCAGGCCCAGGGCGAGCAGCCAGAAGGAGCGGTAGAATGCGAGCAAAAGGCAAACCACGAGGATCAGGCTTGCCCCCGCGAGCCGGGTCACCTCTCCCTCGATGGTGTCGCGCGATTTGACCGAAAATACGCCGGTTCCGCTCATCACCAGCCGGGTGGAAGCGGATCTTCCGGGAAGGGCGGCGAAAGTCTGCTTCACCATCCCGATCGCGCGAGCCTGCGCTTCGGTGTCGGTTCCGGGTTCCCGGGTGTAGGCGATCAGTACCGCGCGTTTTCCGTCCTTCGAGGCCCATGCGCCGTCCAGCATTCCGGGCGCGCTGTTTCCGGAAAATTCTTCGAGCAGGGCGAGCGTCTCCCCGGTCGGGTCCGCAGCAAAAAGCCGCTTGATGATCATGCCCGCGTCTCCAGAGAGCGCGTCGATCGAATCCGAAATCGCAGCATGCATTCCCTGCTGCGTGAATCTCCCGGGCGTGACTGCAGGGCTGAGCAGATAGCGGTTTTCGAAAAAGTATTTCCGGTCCCGTGCTTCGGTTTGTGAATCGCCGTTCTGCACCCCGGAAAACAGTCCGCTTTTCCTCAATTGCCTGGCGAGTTCGAGGGAAAGCACGGCTCTTTGTTTCGCGTCTCCTCCTTCGATCCCGATCATGATCAGTCTGCCGATGATGCCGTCGCGGAGCTGGTCGACCAGAAGCTGCTGCCGCTCGCTCGGCGCCTTGGGCATGAAGGCGGAAAGGTCGGACACGAATCTCGTGTTCGCGATGATCGCGATGCAGACGAAAAGGGCCGCGATCCAGATCGCAAGCGGCAGGCGCTTTTTCCTCATCTTGCCACGTCGGCCTGCTTGATGGACATTTCAGAATGGTCTCCATCTTCCTGGTCGAGTTCGATGGTCCGGACATCGGGTCCGGTTCCGCTGATCAGGATGCGGCTGAAAATTCCGGAGAGGCGGGCCTGCCTGGGTTTGAGCGAAAGCTGCCAATGGTCCATGCTTCCGGAAAGCCCGACTTCGTAATTGGCTTCGAGAGAGGAAAGGTCTCCTGCGAGGGTTCCGCGAATGCTTTCGATGAATGCGGCGACTTCGGGGTGTTCGTCGAGATTCACCGTGGTGCGTTTTTTCCCGGGGCGTTCGATGGTGAGGGTCTTCCCTTCCAGCAGCAGCGCTTCAGGCTTGGGGGTGAGCGTGCGCTTTTCCAGCCTGTCGGGCGCTTCGAAGGAAAGGGTGCCTGTCGATTCGAGCGGTTTTTCGAGTACCCCGATGTATTTCTTCTCGACAAACGTGGCCTTGCCAGCCTTGTTTTTCGCGAGCAGGTGCATGAGCTTTCCGATCTTCAGATCGTCGGCATGCGCGCACCAGGAGACGAGCGCGAGGAGCAGGAATGCGGCGATTTTCTCAGGGATTCTCACAGTCCGGGGCTTTCCAGAAATCGTAAAAATTGAACCAGTTGAATGGGGATTCCCGGCAATGCCGCTCCAGCGCGGCCACGTATCTTTCCATGGTCAGGCGGATTTCCTCCTCGCGGGAGGCGGATGAGGAGAAATCATTCAGCAGCTCGAAGTGTACATCATAGCGGTTCCCTCCCTGATACAGTCCGGCCATGAAAAACACCGGATGACGCAGCATCGCGGCCATCCTGAAAGGACCGGTCGGAAAGCGCGCGGGTTTTCCGAGAAAGGGAAGCTCTAGATACCGGTCCGGGCCGCTCGCCCGGTCTGCGAGGATGCCGACCATCGCGCCTTCCTCGATCCTGCGGTGGATTTCGAGCATGGAATCGATTTTGCCGAGCGCAATCAGGTCGAGCACCACTTTCGGATTGATCGAAGCCAGGGTATCGTGGATCTGACGGGCGTTTTCCGGAAACATCGCAACGCTCACCCTGAGTCCGCCGTGATCGCGCGCCACGCTGCGCAGCATTTCGAAGCTGCCCAGATGCGCGCCGAACAGGAAGCATCCTTTTCCGCCGACATGCAGGGAATGCAGCGGTTCTGCGCCGAATATGCGGATTTCGAACAGATCCTGGCGATCGTTCAACTGGTAGATCCGGTCGTGGATCGTGGTGGAAAAGTGCAGGATGTGCCGGAACAGATCCCGGAAAGAGGGGGGGCGGCCCAGCGCTTTTTTCAGATAGGCGCGCGAGGCCCTTCTCGCTTGCGGCGCGGTCAGCGAGAAATACAGCGCGATTCCATGGAGCACGATTCTGGAAGGTCCCCTTCCGGCAAGCAGGGAAGTCCTGCACATCAGCCTCAACAGGGCGAGGCTGCCGCGTTCCCTGCGCTGCATCCATTCCGGGGATGGCTTCATGATGTTCGGGAGGAGAAGCGGCCGGTTGCAATGCGGCGATCGCCGCAGCGGATTTCGAAGCTCAGCAGGCCGTCCTCCACAGAATATTCCAGGTCGAGAAGCTCACCGGGTCCTGCAGGACTCAGGAATTTCGCCACCTTGAGTTCGCAAGGGCCGCACTCGAATTCCGCGATTTTTTCCACGCGGTCGAGGAGCTGCACGCCAGGCACGATCGGTCGTCCGGGGAAATGTCCTGCGAATGCGGGGTGATCGGCTTCGAAGGTGAAGGAGATCCTGGTCATTTTGCGTGTATATGCCTTGCGATGAGTTCTTCGAGCACGGCGGCGCGCATCTTGCCGTTTCCGTCCCTTGGCAGGGATTCGAGGAATACCACCGGTCGGGGCAGGAAGACCGGGTCGAGTTTTCCGAGCAGCGAGGACTGGATGTCTTGCTGGGAAAGCCCTTGCGCCACCACGAAGGCGGCGAGGCGCCCTCTTTCCCCTTCCGGATCGGGAATGCAGAATACACCGTCCCGAACGCCGGGGATGCCGGCCAGGATCCGGTTGAGATAGGCGAGCGAGCTGCGCTTTCCGGCGACATTGACCATGTCCGAATTTCTTCCGACCAGATGGAAGTGAAATTCGTCCTCCAGTTCCAGGATGTCCTGAAGAATCTGCGGTCCTTCCAGATGCCCGCCGCTTGCGATGGTGGCGCCCCGCTCCTGGCAGAGGGAGACGCCGTCAAAGACTTCCCAGCGTGGGCTCCCGGTCGGACGGCGCGTGGCGATCTGTCCGGTTTCCGTCGATCCGTAAATCTCCAGGATCGGAGCCCCCAGCCTTTGCTCGGCTTCCCTGGCGAGTTCTCCTGAAAGCGGCGCGGTCGCGGAAACGATGGCGGATATTTCCGGGAATTCGATGCCCGATTCGACGAGTTTTCCCAGATGAAATGGGGTCGTGACGAGCAGCCTCGGTTCCGGGAGTTCCTCCAGGGCATCGGCCACGTCCGCGGGGAAGAACGGCAGTGGGGAGCTCAGCATGCCTCCGCCGAGGAGCGGAAGGAAAATCGTGGATTCGAGCCCGTACATGTGCTGGAAAGGCACGGTTCCGAGCACTGCGCATGGGTTTTTCGTCACCGCCCACATTCTGGCAGCCTCCGTTTTCGCGCAACTGCAGATGCGCCCGAAGGTCTTGACGTGCGCTTTCGGCTTTCCGGTCGAGCCCGATGTGTAGACATGCACGATGGCACGATCTGCGGGAATGAGCGGGACGAAAGGGACTTCCTGTCGCGCCTCCAGGGTCGAGACCTGCAGGTAGGGCAGGGGATGCGCAATGGAGGGCTGGTCTCCCAGGCAGACGAGATCGGGCAGTTCGCGGATCAGTTCCGAGACGATTTCCGGGGCTGCTGAATTGGGCAGGATGCCGAGCTTTCCCCTGGAGATGCATGCGAACAGCGCGGCTGCGAACCAGTAGCGGTCCCTGCAAAGGTTGAGCACATGGTCCGTTTGCGGAATGCTTGCGGCGATGGCATGCACGTCGGCCAGAAAGTCGCTGCGGCGCACCGGGGTTGCGCCCCGATAGGCCACGATCGTATCCATTCCTGAATCAGGCAGAAGGGGCAGGAGTTCCATCATTTCAATTCCGGCGCTGGGAGAATTCCCGGTAGGCCTGGATGGTGGCGGAGAGGCTCATCTTCGGACTGTCCGGCAGGGCGCGCAGGCGGATCAGGTATTCTCCTGCGAACATCGCGCCCAGCGAGACCGGCGTTGCGAAATTGGCGAAAATCGACCAGTACTCGATCGGACCGAGAAAGAACAGCAGCGCCGAAATCGTCGCGCTTGCGGCAAAATAGCAGGTCCAGGCCAGGGTGACTTTCCAGGTGTAGAAGAGGTAATTCGCGTCGAGTTCTTCAGGGATCATGCAGCCTGCGATGCGCGAGCAGAGCGCATTCCGGTGACCGCTTGCCAGCGTGGCGCCGAAGGTGATGCCAAGCAGCGTCATCGCACCTGCATGCTGGAGGAAATACAGCCAGGCCGCATGATCGCGCAACTCGTCCGGATGCAAGGCGATGGCGAGGGCCGCTGCGATGAAAGCCGGCAGGAGGATCGCCCGCGCTTTCGATTTCCATGCGCTTGCAAGCGCAGCCGTTGCGAGCGGGAAGAGTCCCAAAAGCACTGCGAAGAGCGGAGGATGCGATTCGGTCGACGCGATGAAACCGATTGCGAGATAGACTGCTCCGCCGGTTGCGATCAGCAGGTTTTTCATGGTGAGCAGGCCGGAAAAGCCTTCATGAAGGAATGGCAGATCGATCCGGAAGGATTTTTTTTCGAAAATCAGGACGAAAAAAAGGGCGAGCAGGATTCCGGCTGCGACGTCGATCGCCATGTGCTGTCTGGTCGCCATGGTCGAATAGACGATGGCGGCGCACCATGCCGTGCTCAGCATTTGCGGAATTTTTCCGAATCCGAGATCCCGCAATCCCCGGTTCAGCCAGTAACAGGAAAACACCGCCGTGGCGACATGCAGGGAAGGGCATGCGTTTCCTGAAGCGTCCATTCCCTTGAGGAATGCCATGCCGGGATAGCGCGTCCAGTCGATGTCCGAAGGGGGCACCGCGCTGGGCCAGAAATAGAAAATGACGAGCGCTGCAAGACAAAGGCTGCCGATCCTGAGTCCGTATTCGACGATGTCCTTGCGAATTTGCATCAGCATGGGGGGAAGCGATACATACAGCCAGAGCGAAAGATAGAAAGGAAGCATCAGGGGCTCGAAGCCGATCAGGCGGTCGATGGCCGTTTCCGGGATGACCGTGACCGGATGGACGGGGTGCTTCAGCAGATAGAGATAGGCCGAGAAAAAAACCAGAGTGAATCCCGTGGTGCCGAAGCATTTGAACCAGAAGCGTGTGGCGACGAGGGAAGCCACGCGGATCCAGCCGGCTTTCTTGTCGGATGGCGCGTACATGATGCGTTTCGCAGATTGGGTTGCGCAATTATAATAAATTCCACGGGAATCTGGCCGGAATTCTCTGCGGAAATCGCAGGTCAGGAAGGGCTCAATTTCCGGCAAGCTTCGCATCGAGCGATTCGATCTGGCTCGTCCTGTCCACGGGGTGCGCCGCATCGCTCATCCTCGAAATGCGTTGGCAAAGCGATTCGATGATCTTCGCGGAAAATGGCAGGCTGCCGTGCATCATGTCGACATACATTTCCGGCGTGAGCACGAACAGGAAGCAGTCCGAATCCGCGATCGCGGTGGCGATCCTGGATTCTCCCAGAAGATGGGCCATTTCACCGAAGATTTCCCCTTCGTGCAGGATGCCGATCGGCACATCCTGACCATCGTGATGCTGGCGGAAAACCACTTTCCCGGAATAGATGAAGTAGACGGTCTGGCTATGCTCGTTCTGCCTGAAGATGACGTCTCCCTTCCTGAAGTGCTGGCCGTATTTGCCGAAAATCCTTTCAGAGTGCCTGAACAGGAAATGCTCGATGGCCGATTCCGGTCTCGAAAGGGATGCGCTTTCCAGGAAGATCTTCTCCAGGGCGAAAAGGTCGATCCTGCCCGATACGTGCAGGAATTGCGCCCAGAAGAAGAACAGCAGGCTGCCGAGATACACCCAGATCAGCACATAGATCAGTTCTCCGACCATGCCGTACAGGCGGCTGTAGAATTCCAGGTTCATCACGCTGCGGAACAGCATCAGGAAAACCGCGGTCGAGACGATGAAAAACAGGCTGCAAAGGGCGGCCGATCTTGCCGGCGGGCTTTTCGCGGGGGTGCGGTAATAGATCAGGAAAGCCGTTCCCCAGATGCTGAAGGCGAGCAGGACGGATGCGATCGAGCCGAGCAGGTATTTCGCCAGGTAGCCGAAATGTCCGAGCGAGGAATAGTCGATGTGGTCCATCGCATAGTCTCCCAGCATGACGAAGGAGATGACGAGAAACCCGAAAGGAAAAATGAGGACGGGCAGGATGGGGGCAACCCGGCTTTTTCTCGCTTCGGAGAAGATGGTGGTGAAGGCATTGCGGATCGAATTGTACACCCCCCTGGAAGTCCAGAGGATCGTGCCGATGCTGAGCCAGGAGGGAATTTCGAATACCGGCCTCGTTCCCGATTCAACTTCAAGAAAATTGAGATGGGTGAACAGGATGAGGGAATTGAAGGCTTCGCGGATTTCCGGGTAACCTGCGAGATAGGTGTTCAGGAAATACACGAAAAGCAGCATGAGCGGCACCGCGGAATACGAAACCGCCTTGGCATGGTTGTGCAGTCCCGATTTGATCATCAGGTTGACGGCCATGTAGCCGGACTGCAGGAGCCATTGAAATCTGTTCCCGATCCTTTTCAGAATGCTTCCCCCTCTGGATTCGATACCGGATCATAGCAAATCCTGGATGGAGGAGGGTTATCTGTGGAAGGCCGCCACTCCGGAAATGCTGCCGGGGCTGATTCCGCCCAGCCTCTGCAGCATGTAAGTGACTCCGGCGCCTGTGGCGCCCGCCCCGGTGAATGCGCCTGCGATCGTACCGGAAGTCGAGGCTCCGCAACTTCCGCTGCAGCTCACCGAGAGGTTGCCCGCGGTTCCGGAGGGGATGGAAGTGGATGCCTTGAAGGTCATCCCCTGGTTGATCGGAACCCCGGAAGCCTGCGCGTTCAGGGTCGAGCCTGCGACCGTCGCATTGATGCCGACGCCTACAGTCTGCGCGGTGAAATCGGCGCTGAGCGTCGCCGAATTGAGCACGCCGACATTGCCAAGGTTGTCGGTCGGATGCGTTCCTCCCGCAAAAATGTAGGTATAGGTTCCGGATGTGGGCAGCGTCACCGGTCCTGTTTCGACCGGTCCTGAAACCCAGTGCAGCCCTCCTGCCAGGGTGATCGTTCCGGCAGCTCCGCTGCTCCGGTCGGTGTAGCTGATCACGCCTCCCTGCCAGCGTCCCCAGCTGATGCCCGATACCGGATCGCTTCCCATGTCGGTTGCGGTGCTGCTTCCCTGGGAAAGGGAGAACGATGCAGAGCTTCCCCCGTCGACCGGAGAAATGTCGAATCCGGTCAGATTCCCTGCCGAGGAGCTGATCCGGGAAAGCGCATTGATCGCAGCGCCCAGACCGGAAGAGGTATAGGTGGAGGTATAGGTGGAAGTGGAGGTGGAGGTGGAAAGCAGGTCGGTCGAGGAGATTGCGACGAGCTGGTAGGGGGTCGTGGTGCTGAAAGGCGTGGAAGAAAAGGCTGCAACGCCGTTCACAGACTGGTAGAGGGAGGCAGAGTTGCCGCTCAGATTGTAGTCGACCATCGCACCGGTGATGCCCGTCCCGCTGAGCTGTCCGGACAGGGTTCCGGAAGCTGCAGATCCGTCCATGGTCACGCTGAGGTTGCCGGGCCCGACGCTTCCGCTCAATGCTCCGAATCCCGCAAAGGAAGTGTTTCCGACCCCGTTCGATCCCTGGAGAGGCATCTCGTTTCCTGCCGGGGTGGTGACCGACCAGTTGTGGGAATTCACCGAGAGGGAAAGGCTGATTCCCACCTTCTGCTGGTCGAAATTGACGAAGAGCGAACCGGAATTGAGCGTGCCGGTATTGCCGTTCTGGTCGGTGGGAGAGGTGCCTCCTGCGAGCGGGAAGGTCGCCGTTCCCGTCAGCACCTGGGCGAGATAGACAGGATACACTTCCGGGCCGGTGATCCAGTGGAATTGTCCTGGACTTGTGGACCAGTTGGTATTGAAGGAACTGGTGATCGTCCCCGAATTCCATGTTCCGTAATAGATCCCGGTGTTGGCGACATCGCCCGATGCACTGCCAGTGCAGCTTGTGCAGGATACGGAGGTCGAATAGGAGATCGAGTAGGATCCACTGCTGACCGAAGAAGATCCGAACGAAGTGAGCACGTTGCCGGAATTGCCAGCGCTCGATGAAATCTGGATTCCGTTGCCGGAATAGGCCACGAAATAGTTTCCGGTCGGAGTGGGCGCGCCGTTGGTGACGGCCGGGTTGGTGTTTCCTGCATAGTTCCGGGTGAGGGCGGCCGCGCCGTAAAGGTTGGTCCCGCCCGTGTCGAAAAGATTGTACGAAAGGAGCGCGCCGGCGTAATTTTGCCCGGTGAAGGCGCCGCTCAATTGCCCTCCGCATCCGGAACAGGGGCTCCCTCCCTGGTTGATGGTGAGCCCGGATCCTGGCATTGCGCTGAACTGCGCATTGCTGATCGACATTCCGGTTGCGTTCGCGCTCCAGGCAACCCCGTTCATGGAAAGACCGATGCTCGCGTTCACCGTCAGATGGGTGAAGTCAGCGGAAAGGGAAGCCGAAGTCAGCGTTCCGCCATTTCCAGTGGAACGGTCGATGGGCGCGGTGGAACCGTCCAGTTGGTAGCTGAAGGTGCCGGACAATGACACCGGGACGCCCGCCACGGGATCGATATAGCCTTGCGGCCCGTAGATCCAGGGAGTGGCCGGATTGTACTGGTTGCCGATCGGGGTGGAATAGGAGGAAACGAAGCCGGTCGAAGTAGTCCATCTTCCGAAGTTCATTCCGGCGGCGCTTCCGGTGACCGGATTCGCCGCTCCGACCAGATGGATCGCCGAAGAAAATCCGCCAGATATGGGGGCGCAATTGCTGCAGAGATTGATCCCGGAGGGGAGTCCGGACGTGTAGGTGATGTCCGCCGAAGAAAGCAGGGCGACATTGCCGGTTGCGCCGAAATAGGGCGTCACCACGCCGCTCGGACTCGAAATGCCGATGGCGATCAGGTTCGGGTTGTAGGGGGCATAGGTGACGGTATTGGTCACGGTATTGGTGATCGGCGTGGTCACGCCTGACGTGGTCGTGGTCTGCTCGGTCGCGTTCACCGTGGTGCCGTTGCTTTCCAGCGTGACCGGAACAAACTGGTTGGTCGATGCGCCGGTATTTGTCGTCGCAGTTCCTCCCGTATTGCCGCCAGTCTCCTGGGTGAAACCGGTTTGCTCCGGCGTGGATTCAAGCGGATTCCGCGAACCGCCTGAAGCAGCTTGCCCGTTCCCGGCGGGTTGTCCGTTCCCGGAAGATTTTCCGTTTCCGGATGGGGATCCGGAAGAGCCCTGTACCGAAGGGGACGGGGTGAAGGAGGAAAATGGCGAGGGTCCGGTATAGGGCACCGGATTCGAATTGATGCCCGGCGAATAGCCGGTCTGTCCCGGGCTCAGATTGAGCAGGCTGGTATTGGTCTGCATGAAGGTCCCGCCGGAATTCACATGGTCGTAGGTGCCGGGAGGCGGCCCTTCCGCCAGTGCGAGGGCTGGAAAAAGCAGTGCGAGAGGAAGGATTCTGCTCATTTCATTCTCCCTTCGGGGGGATGTAGGCTACCTCGTGGTCGGTGCCGCGGATGCCGATGGTGGCGGTGGGCGTCTTGACGAGGTCGTTCCGGGGATTGTTCTTGCCGATGAGGCCGGTGATCGCCCTGAAGCTGCCCTTGACCAGGGAGATGGTGCTGTTGTCGGCGGGCTTGTCGTGAAAGGAATAACTGTCCACCCGGATCTCGGATTGCGGCCTGACTGCGAGGAATCCGCCGTCCGACATCCTGATCTGGGCGGTGGAAGCGGCGGAAGTCGAGACAGTGTCGCCGAGATCGACTTCCTGGCCTTTTTTCGCCTGCCTCAATTGTCCCGTTCCGGATTTCACCGTGACCGTGCCGGAAACGAACATGAATTCGCCCACCGAGGCTTGCGCCGAAACGGCGGAAAGGGTGAGCAGAAGGAAGAGGAAATTTCTTTTCATGATCTCTCCTATCTGAAATCCCGATGCAGGACGAGCGAGACATCGGTCATGTCGAACCGGTAGATGACGATGTCGGACTGATTCCTCGTCACGTCGATTCTCGGGGAAAGGCTCCAGGCTTCATTCAGATGCCAGTCGAGGCCCATGCTCGCATCGTACAATGTGTCGTGCCGGGTCGCGAGGAAGGCTGCATTCTGCTTGTCGTACTGGTTCGACATGATGCCGAGGGATGCGAAAAAATCCAGGTTCTGGCGCAAGGTGTACTGTGCGCCGGTCCTGATTCCGGCGAGAGTGCTGTTTCCGTCTGCTCGCCCGTTGGTCGCCTGCTGCTGTCCTGCGAAAATGCTGGCAAAGGTCATTCCCTTCCCGCTTCCGGTCACATGCACCCATCCTGCGCTCAGGGTTTCCTGGTTGAAGCCGTTGATGGCGAGCGAGGCTGCAGGGAAGCGGTAGGCGAAGAACTGGGCGCCCGTATCGATGAGGTCGGAAGGGCCCATGGCGTGACGCCAGGATACCGTGACCCCGTCCATGTTCATGAAGCGGGCGCTGCCCATGTCGTACTGCTCCATGGCGATGCCGGTGCGGATTTCGTTGTCGTCCGGGCCGAACCCGAGCGCGACACTTTCGTCCAGGATTTGCGAATTGAAGGCCGAATTGGTGAAATAGGAGCGGTTGCGAGTGCTCGCTCCGGCATGTACCCCGAGGTCAGGGTTGAATCGATGGTCGTACTGCATGCCGGCATTGACTCCGAAATAGCCGTCCCCGGTTTTCCGGCTGGTCGGATTGAGCGTGAAGAGCAGGTTGCCGAATGCGGGAACGGCGATCTGCGACTGGGATGCGGCATTGTTGATGTTGTCGTCGTGTCCCCAGACGCCCTCGATATAGCCTTTCAGTCCGGTTTGCCTCGCTTTCTCCCTGGATGCGATCGCTGCAAGGTATCGATGGATGGTGGTCCTGGCAAGGGCAGGCGGATTCATGCCGAGCAGGATGGTGAATTCCTTCTTGGCCCGTTCCAGATTGCCCAACTGGTAATAGGCCCTTGCCATGTCGAGCCTTGCACCGGCATGATTCGGATCGAGCGAAAGTACCCTTTCCAGCACGAAAGTGGCCTTGGCCGGATTGCCGCTGTCCAGGGCGGCAATGCCGAGCAGGTAATCGTAGCGGACGTTGCCCGCCATCTCGAATTCGTATGGAAGCAGCAAGGCATAAGCCTGACCGGCTTTTCCTTCCTTCATGAGTTGCGACGCCTTCTCCAGATCCGGGCCGGCAGCCAGCACGCTTCCCGCCCAGATCAGGGCGAAGAACATCGCGAGGATTTTCCCCCTGAACATTTTTTCCCCCCGTTTTATCGTTATTGCTGTTGGTACACATTTTAGACAAGATTTCACTTGCTGAGGAGATTCAATACGCCGTCCCAGTCTTCCGGAGGGGGATCCTTCCTGTATTCTGCGATCCTTTCCAGATAGACTTCCGCGAGTCTGGCTCTCTCCTGCCCGATTTCCCTGAATCTTTTTTCCGCTTCGTCCCAGTCGCGCTTGCGGTAGCATTCGAGCGCGCGGCCGAATCGCTCCACGATATCCGGATTCTGTTCCGGAGTATGAATCCTCACCGGCTCGTTCTTCCCTTTCACCCGAACCCGGTCGACTTCCAGAAAGGAAATGCCCGGACAGGCTTGCACCGTGTACTCGCTCGCTAGAATCCCCACCCCGTAGAGCTTGGTGAGTCCTTCCAGGCGCGAGGCGAGGTTCACGGAATCGCCCATCACCGTGTAGGCCTTGCGAAATTTCGATCCCATATTGCCGACGCTCATCATCCCGGTATTGATGCCCACCCCGATCTTCAGTTCCGGCCAGCCCTTCTCCCTGAACTGAACATTGATCCTCTCCAGTTCCCCGTGCATCTCGATCGCCGCCTTCACCGCATTTTCCGCATGCCCTGGATCCTTCATGGGCGCGCCCCAGAAAGCCATGATCGCGTCGCCGATATACTTGTCGATCGTGCCGTGGTTCGAATGGATGATGGTGGTCATCGGCGTGAGGTAGGCGTTGATGAGACTGGAGAGCTGTTCCGGGTCCAGACCTTCGGACATTTTCGTGAAATTGCGGATGTCGGAAAACAGCACGGTCATTTGCCGGTTTTCCGATTTCATGCTGAACATGCCCGGGTTTTCGCTCATTTCGTCGACGAGTTCAGGCGGGACATACTGGCCGAAAAGCCCTGACATCTGGCGCTTCGCCCTGGATTCGAAGAAATAGCTGTAGAGGATCTCGACGACGAAGATCGAGGCGATGAGCAGGAAAGGGGAGGCGATGGGCAGCACGAAGCCCTTTTTCCATGCATAAAGGTTGCCGGCAAGCACCAGGGATGAAATGAACAGGGTGAAGAGGAGCGACCTCAACGGGCTCATTTTCGGCAGAAAGATCGTGAGAATGGTGCCGCAGACGAGCAGGGTGACGAGTTCTGCCGCTTCCGAATATTCCGGATTCTGCATGATGTTTTGTTCGAGGATTCCAGCGAGCAGGTTGGCGTGGATTTCCACGCCCGGATAGACCTTTCCCACCGGGCTTGCGCGAAGATCCATGAGGCCCGGGGCGGTCGTTCCGACCAGGACGATCTTTCCGGAAAGGTCTTCCGGCCTGACCTTGCCGTGAAGCACGTCGGTTGCCGAGAAATAGCGGAAACTTCCCCGTTCTCCCCGGTAGGGGACGAGGGAGCAGGCATTGCGGTCGAGCGGGATGTTCATCCCCCCGACTTCCAGCCCTTCGAGCGCGGAATATCCGCCGCTTTTCTTCACGATCGGCGTGACCGGCGCATTGCCCATGACGACCCTGGCGAGTTCCAGGGAAAGCGAGTCGTAATAGGCGCCGTGGTATTCGATCAGCATCGGAACCCTTCTCGAGATGCCGTCCACATCCGGAAGGGGATCGAAATGACCGCCGGATGCTGCGCTTTGCAGGATGTCGAGATTTGCCCCGTACCCCCGTCCTTTCAGGAAAACCGTGTTGAGATCGGGAAAGGATCCTGCCGGGAAAACCGGCGGGGGCAGGGCGCCTGAGGTCCGGTTCTGGCCGGGTTCTGTCGAGAAATAATAGCCCAGGACGACCGCCCTGCCTTTCATGGAATCTGCGAATGTGCGGTCGTAATCGAGTCTCGGCGCGATCTTTTCCAGCGCATCGTGGAATTTCTCAACCCCGGAGAGCTCGCCCCGGTCCAGGGATTGCAGCACTTCGAGTCCGGTATTCTGGTCCGGTTCCGCGAATACGATGTCGAATCCTGCCGCCGCGACCTGGTAGCGGTCGAAGAGCTGGTCGACGAGCTTCGCCATCTTGTCCCTTCTCCAGGGCCAGCGCCCTTCCATGGCCAGGCTTTTCTCGTCGATGTCGACGATGGCGATTCCGGGAAAGACCGATTTCGGCATGGTCATGTCGAGTCTCATGTCGTAAGTCATGAGTTCGACTCTCTTCAGAAACGGGACGTGAAGGATTCCTCCAGCCTGCAGGACCGCGAACAGGACGAGGAGGATGCCGATCGCGCGGCTTCCATAGCGTCTGACATCCTGTTCGTGCAAATCAAACCATGCAGCCTGCATGCTGTTCTCCCGAATCCTTCCCGTTTCCGTTTTGAAAAACTGGCACAGAAAATGGTCAAATGATTCCTGAGAAAATGGAATTAATTTCCGGGAAAAATCACAGTCTCATCCTGAATCACTATTTGCCGGCCTATCCGATTCACGTCGAGGCATTTTGCCTCCTTGCTGCGGATGCGCAACGCGTCTCCTTCGCGCCCGATGATCAAATCCATGGTGCCGCAGGTCGGTTCGGAAGGAATGCGCACCGCTTGCGGGTTGCCGTTTCTGAACAGTCCGGTGAACGCCATATTCGCCTCGTTTGCATATGTCCATCATGGATGACTGTGCGCAAATTGTAAATGCGTGAAGCCACATGATGGGGAGTGCA
>JABEVD010000178.1 GCA_013044025.1 Burkholderiales bacterium | reverse complement strand
GTCGAAGTTAAGCGAAGCGGCCGTAGCCAAAAACTCCCGCTACTGTATGCAGGATTGACTCGGTAAGCGCCAATAACTGGCTATATATGCAAGAGAATCTGGCTGGGGAGTTATCGGCGGAGGCTGATTTCGCCGTTGAAGCGAAGCAGCCGTAGTGTTCAGAAACATAGGATTAATGATTAAAGGAAATTCAGGAATGGCCAGCGAAGCATCCATATATAGCGGATATCATCAGGACAAGCATGGCATGACCCAGTTGGGCAGGGTGGTGCTCGACGCCTGGCTGTTCGGATTCCTTCCTGAATCCGAGGATTGCGCGGGCTGGGATCTGGGGCGAATGCAGCAATTGATGGATCGTTGCGAGAAGGAGTGGGACAAATACGGCAATCTGCCGAGCCTGCTGCCATCGGAATTGCGTGAGCGCCACGTGGAAATTTACCAAAAGGCGATGGCGATCGCCAAAGGCAAGGGCTGGAATCCAGAACTGGGCGAAGACGACTAGCTCATCCGTTCGAACTTCAATACCCTTGCTTCCCCAGCGGGAGCATTTCGCCGCTCGAGTTGCTGCAGCGCCTTGAGAAATTCTCCCTGCAACCTGCCCATCGATACCTGCGCATCCTCGCGGTAATACAGGGCATCGAAAGTGACCGGATCATGCAGGGATTCCCTTGCCCCCGGATTGAAGTTCTGCCATGCGGCAACCGCCAGTTCCTTGAATAGATGATCCACGAACAGGATTTCCTCCTGGTCGACGATGGCAAGGAACTGCATGCTGCGTAGCGGAACGAACAGCGCTCCAACCGTCCTTGAAAGCAGGGTGCGGGTCAGATTGTAGGTTGCAGCCGGAAGCGAGCGCACTTCGCTCGCGAGCGGGGCATCCCGATAGACGGTGATTTCCATTTGCTTCCCTAGAAGTTCACTTCCAGGCGAGCAATTCCCCTCGCCTCGTTCAACACGAATTCGGAAAAAACCTGGGCTGCAGGGCTGAATCGCTTGCCCTGACGGTGAACCAGATACCACTTGCGCAGCAATGGAAACCCTTCGACATCCAGAATGCTCAGGCTGCGCTTTGCCAGTTCTCCGTGAAGGGAGACCACGCCCACGCCAAGACCTGCTTCGACCGCCTGCTTGATCGCCTCGTTCTTGTTCATTTCCATGGCCACTTTCAGGACGAGTCCATTTTCGTTGAAAAATCTTTCTACGGCAATCCTGGTGCCGGAACCCTGCTCGCGTCCCACGAAGGGCTCTTCTGCAAGCCGCTGCAAGGATATGTTGCGCAGGCCGGACAAGGGATGGGAGGGGGATGCGATCACCACCAGGGGATTGTCCAGAAAAGGTTGGGCAATCAGATCCTGGTCTTCAGGAGGCCTTCCCATCAGGGCGACATCGATGCTGTTTTCGGCCAGATGTTGCAGCAGGGTTTCGCGGTTGACCGCATTCAGGGTAACGTGAATTTCCGGATGGATGCGCCTGAAAGCGGCGATCAGTCTGGCTCCCAGGTAACTGGCCGAACTCACCACCGAGACCGCAAGCGTCCCTCCTTTCAGCCCCTGCAGATCGCTCAGGGCATGTTTCAGGCTGATGAGTTCGCGCTTGACCGCCCTGCTGGCTTCGAGCGTTTCCCGCCCGGCTTCTGTGAGATGGATGCGACGCCCGACCTGTTCGAAAAGAGCAAGGCCGAGAATTTCCTCCAGTTGCTTGATCTGCATGGAAACGGCGGGCTGCGTGAGATGCAGCTCCTCGCTGGCGCGAGAAAAGCTCCCGCAGCGGGCAACGGCCTCGAAAATGTCCAGTTGGCGTAGGGTCAGTCTTGACATAAGAAATTCTTTGCAATCTTATCAGAAAATATGAATATTGCTTATGAATTTATTGGCGTATAGTCTCGTCCTGCATATGGGTATTCATCCTCGTCGACAACATGGAGATTTGATATGGACCAATCCAATCGTTATGCCAACCTGGACCTCAAGGAAGAGGATCTCATCAAGGGCGGCAAGCACATTCTCGTAGCATACAAGATGAAGCCGAAGGAAGGCCACGGCTATCTTGAGGCAGCAGCACACTTCGCAGCGGAATCCTCGACCGGAACCAACGTCGAAGTTTCCACCACCGACGATTTCACCAAAGGCGTCGACGCGCTCGTCTATCATATCGACGAAGCAACCGAAGACATGCGCATCGCTTACCCGATCGAACTCTTCGACCGCAATGTCACCGACGGTCGCTTCATGCTGGTGTCTTTCCTGACCCTTGCCATCGGCAACAATCAGGGAATGGGCGACATCGAGCACGCAAAGATGATCGACTTCTACGTTCCCGAGCGCGCAATCCAGATGTTCGACGGCCCCGCCACCGACATCTCCAACCTGTGGCGCATCCTCGGCCGTCCGGTAGTAAACGGCGGCTACATTTCCGGCACCATCATCAAGCCCAAGCTCGGCCTGCGTCCCGAGCCTTTCGCCAAGGCTGCCTACCAGTTCTGGCTGGGTGGCGACTTCATCAAGAACGACGAACCCCAGGGCAACCAGGTTTTCTGCCCGCTGAAGAAGGTTCTGCCCTTGGTTTATGATTCGCTGAAGCGCGCCCAGGACGAAACCGGCCAGGCGAAGCTGTTCTCCATGAACATCACCGCTGACGACCATTACGAAATGCTCGCCCGTGCAGACTATGCACTGGAAGTGTTCGGCCCCGACGCAGACAAGCTCGCATTCCTGGTCGACGGTTACGTCGGCGGCCCCGGCATGGTGACCACCGCTCGCCGCAACTACCCCGGCCAGTACCTGCATTACCACCGCGCAGGACACGGCGCTGTGACCTCCCCTTCGGCAAAGCGCGGCTACACCGCTTTCGTTCTGGCGAAGATGAGCCGTCTGCAAGGCGCTTCCGGCATCCACGTCGGCACCATGGGATACGGCAAGATGGAAGGTGAAGGCGACGACAGGAACATCGCCTACATGATCGAGCGCGACGAGTGCCAGGGCCCGGTCTACTTCCAGAAGTGGTACGGCATGAAGCCCACCACCCCGATCATCTCCGGCGGCATGAACGCGCTGCGCCTGCCAGGATTCTTCGAGAACCTCGGCCACGGCAACGTGATCAACACCGCAGGCGGCGGATCCTATGGCCACATCGACAGCCCGGCGGCCGGCGCGATTTCGCTGCGTCAGTCCTACGAGTGCTGGAAGGCCGGTGCGGATCCGATCGAATGGGCGAAGGAACACAAGGAATTCGCTCGCGCATTCGAATCTTTCCCCAAGGATGCGGACAAGATCTTCCCGGGCTGGCGCCAGAAGCTCGGCGTCCACAAGTAAGATCGGGGATCGAGTCGAACAAGAAGGCCCCTGCTTGCAGGGGCTTTTCATTTTGGAAGGAAAAGCCAGATGAACGAAACAGAACAGTACCGGATCGCGAAGGAGCCTTTCTATCAGGCGCAGGGAAAGGAAATCAAACTTTTCGAAGCCGCCTACAAATCCAGAATGCCGGTGATGCTCAAAGGTCCGACCGGATGCGGAAAGTCCAGATTCGTCGAGCACATGGCATGGAGGCTCGGAAAACCGCTGATCACGGTGGCCTGCAACGAAGACATGACCGCATCCGATCTGGTGGGACGCTTTTTGCTCGACGCCAACGGCACGCGCTGGCAGGACGGACCGCTCACCATCGCGGCGAGAATGGGCGCGATCTGCTATCTCGATGAAATCGTGGAAGCTCGCCAGGACACCACGGTCGTGATTCATCCGCTGACCGATTACAGGAGAACGCTGCCGCTCGACAAGAAAGGGGAGCAGATTTCAGCTCATCCTGATTTCCAGCTGGTGATTTCCTATAATCCGGGTTACCAGAACCTGATGAAGGATCTCAAGCAGTCGACCAAGCAGCGTTTTTCTGCGATGGAATTCGATTATGCGAGCGCGGAAGTAGAGTCGGAAATCGTAGCGAAAGAAACCGGAATCGATCCGGAGGTGGCATCGAAGCTGGTGAAGATCGCGCATACCGCGAGAAACCTCAAGGGGCACGGACTCTCGGAAGGGATTTCCACCCGTCTTCTGGTCTATGCAGCGACCTTGATGAAGGACGGGATCGAAGCTCAGGACGCTTGCCGCATGGCGATGGTGAGGCCGATCACCGACGATGCGGACATACGCGATACCCTGGACAACGCAATCGATTCGATTTTCGGATGAACATGAAAACGCTTCAGTGCGGGTTTCCGAAGGTGAAGGACGTGCTCGGGGATTGTCTCGGGTATGCCCAAAAAGTGCTCTCCGAGGACGGAGTTGACGCATACATCGATGGCGCACAGGCGATCTGCAGAATGGGTCGCGGGGAGGCGCCGGTGCTCGCGTTTCTCGAGGAAATGCCCTTGACGGCATCCCTTCTCGGGGAAGAGATCATCCACGATGTCGTCGATTTCGTGAAAAAACTCGCGAGGACTCCGAACAGCCGTTCGATCGCCCCTTTCCTGCAGGGCATGGCGTCCATCGCGAGATCGCTCGAATCGGCAGAGCTCTTCCAGAAATACATGTGGCTGGTCAAAAGGACCATGGAGAGCACGACGCCGAAAGTACACGGCATCGATTCGATGTACGAGAGCGCATGCCTGAAGGAATTTCTGGAAAGCGCGCCGCAGCTTTTCAATCAGCTTTCGATGCGGGGAGTGAAGAACTGGGTCGAGTATGGCGTGAAGAATTATTCAGCGGACCCGGATTCCCAGCGCGAATATTTCAGCCTTACTTCACCCGACAGCCGCGCGGTGCTGCAGCGTGAGCGGTACGGCGTGCTGTTTTCGGACAGCGAAAGAAAGCTTTCCCTCTACCTCAGGGGGCTTTGGGAGATCGAGGAAAGCTTCGTTCCCTATTCGCTCGCTTTCGACACGCTGAGAAACCCCGTCCCCTATTACGACGAACAGGGAATCCATCTTCCCGACGTGTACGACGATCTTCCCGGCGTGAACGGACTGGACCGCTATCGGGCGCTGCTCGCCCATGTGAGCGCACACATACGCTGGACGACTCCGATGATGGCGGACAATTACAGCCCGTTCCAGAGGATCTCGATCGAGGCGTTCGAGGATTGCCGGGTGGAGCATCTCGCCATGCGCGAATACCCCGGCCTTGCGAGAATCTGGAAAAGACTTCACCCCAAACCGCTGGAAGGATCCTGTCCGGAAGGATGGTCGCAGATCCGTCACAGGATCGCCATGCTTTCCCGCGCCCTCCTCGATCCCGACCACGGCTATGAAAATGCGGCCATCGTCAAATACGAGCGGCTTTTCAGGGAGAAAATGGCGCATGGAAATTCCTCCACAACCGAAATGGCCGATCTCGGGGTTGCCTTCATTTCCGAAACCCGCCAGCAGTCCGATCTGGGGGCGAAAATCTGGTTCGAGGATACCGAGATCGAATATCGCGACGACAACCGCCTGATGTGGAGATTCTTCGAGGACGGAGACGAAGAGGTATACGAAACCAGGCCGACCAGCCAGCCGAAGGACGAAACGGAAAAGATGCCCCCCAGGCTCTATCCGGAATGGGATCATGCTGCAAACCATTATCGCCCCGACTGGGTGAGTCTCTACGAAAACCTCCATCCTGCGGGGGACGCTGCGAAAATAGACCGACTGCTCGAAAAGAATGCGCAGCTTGCCAAGCGGCTGAAAAAAATCATGGACATGTTGAAACCCCAGAACCGGGTGAGGATCCGCTATCAGGAAGAAGGATCGGAACTCGATCTGGACGTGGCGATCCGCTCGATCACCGATTTCAGGGGAGGGGCGCAGCCGGATCCCAGGATCAACATGAATCACCGGCACGATGGCAGGAACATCGCGGTTTCCTTGCTGCTGGATCTTTCCGCCTCGCTCGACGATGTCGCGCCGGGTTGCACCCAGTCGAAACTCGAAATCAGCCAGGAAGCGGTTTCCCTGCTCGCCTGGGCAGTGGACGAACTCGGCGACCCGCTCGCCATCGGCGGTTTCCACTCCGACACCCGCCACGAAGTACGCTATCTGCATTTCAAGGGATATGGCGAAAGCTGGGGCCCCGAAGTGAAAGGGCGGCTGGCGAAAATGGAAGCCGGATTTTCCACCAGGATGGGCGCGGCGATCCGCCATGCAGGTCATTACCTATCCCATCAGCAGGCGGAAAAGAAACTGTTGCTGGTGCTCACGGACGGAGAGCCTTCGGATGTCGACGTTCAGGATCCGAAAACGCTCATCGAAGATGCAAAAGTGGCGGTCAGGGAACTCGATGGAAAGGGAGTGTACACCTATTGCATCAGCCTCGATCCGAGTGCCGACGAATATGTTTCAGACATTTTCGGCAGGAATTTCACGGTGATCGACCATATCGCGAGTCTCCCCGACAGACTCCCGAAACTGTTCATGGCGCTGACGAAGTGATGGAGGATTGAAAAGAAAACCGGTAGAATCGGAAAATTAAGAAAACGCTGAAGGAGAAGAAGTGAGCAAGAATCTGGTGCAATTCATCATCGAAGAACAGCGCGCAATCGAAGGAGCAACCGGGGATTTCACCGGACTTCTCAACGACATCGTGTCGGCTTGCAAGAGAATCGCGCATGACGTCAACAAGGGCGCGCTGATCGGCGTGCTGGGCAGCGCGGGCAGCGAAAACGTGCAGGGAGAAACCCAGAAGAAGCTCGATGTGATCACCAACGAGATCTTCATCCAGTCCAACGAATGGGCCGGTCATCTCGCCGCCATGGCTTCCGAGGAAATGGAAGACGTTTACCCCATTCCGAAGCATTATCCGCGCGGCAAGTACCTTCTGGTATTCGATCCCCTGGACGGCTCTTCCAACATCGACGTCAACATCTCGGTGG
>JABEVD010000177.1 GCA_013044025.1 Burkholderiales bacterium | reverse complement strand
GTCGCGGAAGCGATCAGTCCGAAATCGATCTTTCCGCCGAAAAGCAGCGATACGGACATGAGAAACACCAGGAGGATTCCGAAAAGCAGGAATCCCATCAGCCCGAAAAACTTGCCGAGCACGATTTCGGATGTCGTGACCGGTGCGGAAAAGAGCAGCGGCAGGGTCCGGTTGCGGCGCTCCTCTGCGACGAGACGCATGGTGAATAGCGGGATGATCATGAGATAGATCATGGAGATCGCGGAAAACATCGGGGCCGCGATCCATTCGGTTGCGCCGGGAGGATTCACGAGACGCGAGAGCTGCGCCTCGACGCCCAGATAGGCGTCAAGCCTCGCGAGGAAAATCCAGGCGAGGATCGCCTGCAAAATGGCCAGGATGATCCAGGCGAGCGGAGATGCGAAAAGAGAACGCAATTCGCGGCCTGCGATGATGCGGATCATTTATCCTCCCTGGTGAGTTCGGCAAAAACCTCCTCGAGCATTGCCTTTCCGGGACCGATCCTGGAAAGCCCCCAACCTTTTTCTGCGGCGGCCTTCACGACGGATTCGGTGGGATCCCGCTCACGCTCGTGGTTCAGCCTGAATGAATCCGCACAAAGCGCTTCGACCGACATCACCCCTTCGATCGATTCGAGCTCGGCCTTTTCCGGCGGGTTTCTGAAAGCCGCCTCGATGCAGGCAGGACGGGAATCGAGGCTGCCCTCGTACACCAGCCTTCCCTTGTGCAGGATTTCCACCCGGTCGCAGATGCTTTCCACTTCGGACAGGATATGGGTGGAAAGAATCACGCTCTTCCTGTCTCCGATCTCGCGGATGAGCGCACGAATCTCGCGGATCTGGTTCGGATCGAGCCCGGAAGTGGGTTCGTCCAGAATGACCACTTCCGGGTCGTGCAGGATCGCCTGGGCGATGCCCACCCTTTGCTGGTAACCTCTCGAAAGCGTCCCGATCAGCTTTCTCCCCGCGTCGACCAGCCCGCAGCGTTCTTTCGCGGATTCCACCGATCCCGGATCCGCCCGATGCAGTTTCGCCGCAAATTGCAGATATTCGTCCACCTTCATTTCCCGGTAAAGGGGGGGATGCTCGGGAAGGTATCCGAGCAGCCTTTTCGCCTGCACCGGACTCTTCAGCAAATCGATTCCGCAGATTTCGACCTGCCCCGATTCCGGACGCAGGTTTCCGGTCAGCATGCGCATGGTGGTGCTCTTTCCCGCTCCGTTCGGCCCCAGAAAGCCCAGCACTTCCCCGCGCGAGAGCGTGATGGATACCCCTTCCACGGCGCTTTTTCCGTCGAAGGTGCGGACCAGGTTTTTCGCTTCCAGCGTCCTCGTTTGATTCATGTGTTCGGCTCTTGTTTTCGCATGCTCTTGTGATGCTGCCTAAATATACCTAATATGCTCGTATAGTTGAACGAAAATTAAAGCGCCACATCTAACCCTGTTTGATTGCCATTCCCTGATGAATCACAGCAAAATAGCCATCGCGATCCTGCCCCTGCTCCTCGGAGCCTGCGCAACCACCCAGGTCAAACCGAATGTCGCCCCTGCTGCGAAGCCGGTCAAAGTCGCCAAGCCGGTCCAGCCGGTCAAGGCTGGCCCTGCGCTGCCGAATGTCGCTTTGAGCGACCAGATCCTGTTCGAGTTCCTTTTCGCGGAAATCGCCGGGCAACGCGGCAACCTCGCGGTTGCAAACGAATATTACGTGAAATTGGCGGAAGAGACACAGGATCCGCGCATCGTGAACCGGGCGCTGGACATTTCCCTCTATTCCGGCCAGAACAGGGACGCCCTCGCCATGGCGCAACTCCTGAAGAAGCTGGATCCCTCCTCCGAAAAGGCGAAGCAGGCGATTTCCATGCTGCTCGTCCACAGCGGGAATCTCGAGGAGGCGAAACCGAACATCGCGAAGACGCTTTCACAGCTCGACGAGGCAAGCCTCTCCCGCAGCCTGATGCAGCTAGACTCGATTTTCTCCCAGCAAAAGGACAGGAAAGCGGTTCTCAAAGTGGTGCAGGAACTCGCCCAACCCTACCTTTCCCTTCCCGAAGCGCATTATGCAATCGGCACGGCCGCCCTGCGGGCGGGGGAATTCCAGCAAGCCCTCGTCGAGGCGGACAAAGCTCTTTCCCTTCGTCCCGGCTGGGACGCGGCCGCCCTGCTTCACGCGCAGGTGATCCAGGCGACCTCGCCTGCTGCAGTGGAACCCTATCTGGAAGGATTCCTGAAGCAGTACCCGAAGGCCGAGGCAGTACGGCTCGCCCTGGCGAAATACCTCGTCGCGGAGCATAAATATCCGGAAGCGAGGCGTGAATTCATGACCCTCCTGAAGCTTTTCCCCTCGAATCAGGACATTTCGTTCGCTGTCGCCCTCCTTTCCGTTCAGTTGGGCGACACTGCAACGGCGATCGATGAATTCAGGGACCTGCTGAAGAAGGGATACAAGCAACCCGATCTCATCCGGTATTACCTCGGACAGTCCTTCGAATTGCGCAAGGAGCCTGCGGAAGCCGAAAAATGGTACCGTTCCGTGTCCGGAGGGGTGCAGTACCTCCCCGCGCAGGTTCGCGTTGCCTACCTGATGATGAAGAGAAAGGATGTCGAAGGCGCAGTGCGCCACCTGCATTCCCTTCATGTGAGCGATCCGGTACAGAAGCTTTTCCTGATCCAGGCCGAATCGCAACTTCTTCACGACTCAGGAAATTTCCGCCAGGCTTACGAGCTGCTGCATCGCGCGCTGAAGGAACATCCGGATAACCCAGACCTGCTTTACGATTTTGCAATGGCCGCCGAAAACGTGGGCAGAATCGCCGAATCCGAGAAAAAGCACAGAAAGCTGATCGGCATCCAGCCGGACAACGCCCAGGCCTACAATGCGCTCGGCTACACGCTGGTCGAACACAGCACGCGCTACCAGGAAGCGCTTCCCCTGCTGCAAAAAGCGCTTGACCTCGCTCCGGAGGACGCATACATCCTCGACAGCATGGGTTGGCTTCAATTCAAGATGGGCAACCTTCCCTCCGCGGTCGATTATCTCAACCGGGCCTATATGGTACGCCGCGACCCGGAGATCGCAGCTCATCTCGCCCGCGCGCTCTGGTCCCAGGGAAAACATGAGGAAGCGCAGAATCTGATCGCTTCCGGACTCAGGGCAAACCCGGGCAACGATGCGCTCAAAAAGGTGAAAAAGGAACTGCTGCACTGAGCATGAGGATCCTTCTTTTCCTTGCGGTTTTCCTGGCCGGATGCGCCACCACGCCCCCTCTTTCCACCTCGAAGGACACGCTCTTCGATCTCTCCGGAAGGATCGGGGTGAGGTATGGAAACCAGGGGTTTTCCGGCAGCCTGAGGTGGATACACAAGACCGCGGGGGACGAGCTCTGGCTTCTTTCCCCCATCGGCCAGACCGTCGCGCACATCACGCGGAATCCGCAAGGCGCGATTCTTTCGACTTCCGACAGAAAGGAATACCGGGCCGCAGACGTGGGCGGGCTCACCGAGAAGGTGCTGGGATGGCATCTCCCCCTTTCCGGCCTCGATTCCTGGATCATGGGGAAGCCTTCCCCGGAATCTCCTTCGGGCGCAATCCCCGGAGAGGACGAATTTGTCCAGAACGGCTGGGACATCCGCTACGAGAAACGTTTCGAGGACGGACATCCGAAAGTGATCGTTCTCGAGCGGCCTGACATCCGCATCAAGCTCATCGTGAACCAGAATGAATGATTTTCCCGCCCCGGCGAAACTCAATCTCTTCCTGCATGTCGTGGGCAGGAGGGAGGACGGCTATCACCTGTTGCAAAGCGTTTTCCGCTTCATCGATTATTGCGACACCCTCTCCATCGAAGCCAACGATTCGGGGGAAGTGAGGCTTGCCACGCCGATCCCGGGAGTCCCCCCGGAAACCGACCTCACGGTCCGCGCCGCAAATCTACTGAAGGCTGCAACAGGATGCAGGCTCGGCGCCGAAATCGGAATCGAAAAGAGGATCCCCATGGGCGGCGGGCTCGGCGGAGGGAGCTCGGATGCGGCAACCACCCTGATCGTCCTGAATCGCCTCTGGAGGCTCGATCTTTCCAGGGAAGAACTGATGCGACTCGGCCTTTCGCTGGGGGCGGACGTGCCGGTTTTCATTTTCGGCGAAAGCGCTTTCGCCGAAGGAATCGGCGAAAAACTCTCCCCGATCCCGCTCGATCCCGCCTGTTATCTGGTGCTGATTCCCCCTGTCCAGATCCCCACCCCGCAGATTTTCTCTCATCCGGAATTGACAAGGAACTCGAAACCTGTAAAAATGTCGGACTTTTCGATCAGGCAGCGCCGCAACGACCTGCAACCAGTCGCTTGCATCCTGTATCCCGTGTTGCGGGAATACCTGGAATGGCTCGAAAGATTCGGAAGTCCGCTGATGACCGGTTCCGGATCCTGCGTTTTCGCAGAGTTTGCCAGCGAAGCAGAAGCATGGCATGCTTATGATTCGCTTCCGCAAGGGATGAGAGGCTTCGTTGCAAGAGGGCTTGATCGCCATCCGCTGAAGGATTTTTAGCGGAACACCCAGTTTTGGGGAGTCGCCAAGTGGTAAGGCACCGGATTTTGATTCCGGCATTCGTAGGTTCGATCCCTACCTCCCCAGCCACATTGAATTGCCCCCGCATTCCGGGGGCATTTTAGATATGAAGGATGATGGCGTGGCCCATGACAGTATGATGGTGTTTTCCGGCAATGCCAATCCCGCGCTTGCCGAAGAAGTCGTAAGGCATCTCAACATCCACCTCGGTCGCGCCACCGTGACCCGTTTCAGCGACGGCGAAGTGATGGTGGAAATTCTCGAGAATGTGCGTGGCAAGGATGTTTTCATCCTGCAATCCACCTGCCGCCCGACCAACGATCACCTCATGGAAGTGCTGATCATGGCAGATGCGTTGAAGCGCGCTTCCGCAGCCAGGATCACCGCAGCCATTCCCTATTTCGGTTATGCACGCCAGGACAGGCGCCCCCGCTCCGCGAGGGTCGCGATCACCGCGAAAGTCGTGGCCAACATGCTGACCAGCGTCGGCGTCGACCGGGTGCTCACCATGGACCTGCATTCCGACCAGATCCAGGGCTTTTTCGACATCCCGGTGGACAACATCTACGCGATGCCGATCCTGCTCGGAGACATCTGGAAACACGACTACAAGGATCTCGTCGTGGTTTCGCCCGACATCGGCGGCGTGGTGCGCGCAAGAGCGCTTGCGAAGCGCCTGGAGACCGATCTCGCCATCATCGACAAGAGACGCCCCAAGCCCAATATCGCCAAGGTGATGAACATCATCGGCGACGTTTCAGGCAGAACCTGCCTCATCATGGACGACATGGTCGACACCGCGAACACCCTCTGCGAGGCTGCAGCAGCCCTCAAGGGACATGGCGCGAAGCGCGTGCTCGCCTATTGCACCCATCCCGTGCTTTCCGGTCCTGCAGTGGAGCGCATCAGGAATTCCGCTCTCGACGAACTCGTCGTGACCGATACCATCCCCCTGAGGGAAGATGCCCAGACATGCGAAAAAATCCGGGCAATCACGATTTCCGGCCTGCTTGCAGAAACCATGCTCAGGATCAGCAACGAGGAATCGGTCAGCTCCCTCTTCATGGAATGATTTTTCAACCGCGGGCTGGTCGCGGCCCGCAAAACTCGGAGTAACAATATGCAAATCGAAATCAGCGCAACATCGCGCAATCTGCAGGGAACGGGTGCGAGCCGCCGCCTGCGCAAGACCGGAAGGGTGCCAGGAATTGTCTATGGCGCTGGCTCGGCGGCGCAAGCGATCGAACTCGATCACAACACGATTTTTCACCAACTGAGGCGCGAAGCATTTCATTCCTCGATCATCGCCATCGATATCGAAGGAAAAAAGGAAAGCGTTCTGCTGCGCGACTTCCAGATGCACCCCTACAAGCCCCTGGTGCTGCACATCGACTTCCAGCGCGTGGCGAGCGACCAGAAGGTGCACATGAAGGTGCCCCTGCATTTCATCAATGCGGACATCGCCCCCGGGGTGAAACTCACTGCCGGAATCGTCAGCCATGTGACGACCGAACTCGAGGTTTCCTGCCTTCCCGCAAACCTGCCCGAGTACATCGAAGTGGATCTGAAGGATCTCGCGGTCGGCCATTCCATCCACATTTCCGACCTGAACCTGCCGGAAGGCGTGGAAGCCATCACCCACGGCAGCAATTCCGTGGTTGCAACGATCCTCATGACGAGGGGAGCCGCTTCCGGCGAAGCCGAAGCCTGAGCGTGACCGCAATCAGGCTGGTCGCAGGACTCGGCAATCCGGGCATCGAATATCAGGATACCCGGCACAATGCCGGGTTCTGGTGGGTAGACAGGCTCGCATCCCGGGAGGGGGCGAGCCTGAAAATCGATTCCAGGATGCACGGCATCATCGGCCGCGCAGGCGATTCCTGGCTGATCAAGCCGCAAACCTTCATGAATGCAAGCGGAAGGGCGGTCTCCGCCCTTTCCCGTTTCTACAAGATTCCCCCTTCCGAAATCCTGGTAGTCCACGACGAACTCGATCTGGAACCGGGCACGGTTCGCCTCAAGCTCGGCGGCGGGCTCGGGGGACACAACGGGCTCAAGGACATCTCAGCCCATCTGGGCACACAGGATTACTGGCGACTTCGCCTTGGAATCGGCCATCCCGGAGAAAGAAGCCAGGTCTCGAATTTCGTCCTGAAGCCACCTTCCCGACAGGAAGAGGAACTCATCCTGGATGCCATCGAAAAAAGCCTCGATGCATGGCATCTCATCGCGACCGGTCAGCAACAGGCCGCGATGCTGAAGCTTCATACCAAAAGCTGATCAGGCGATCTCCGGATCGTCCTTTCTCGGCAACGTGGTGAGCGCAAGCTCCAGATTGGACGCCAGCCTGTCCGCAAAGACCGCCGCCTCATGCAGATGGTTCTTCCTGTAAAAATCCGCCTTTTCCCTGTACATCGCCACATCCTTTTCCACAATTTCCCTGATTTCCATGATTTCTCCTTGGGTTTCCTACACTCTGATACACATCGTTACGATAAGTTCATTGCGATGATACGCATATGAACTATATTGATAGCTCCCCTATTTACCCGCCAACCCCAGGCGGGTTTTTTTTGCCCGAACCACGTGAACTCTTGAGAACTATTTTATAATAAATTCATCCAATCGATTCCTTTCCACAATACGGTGCGAGACATGAAGGCTGAACCCGTCATTCCTGAAAAAAATCCTCCCAATGCCGATGAATTGCTTCTTGCCGAAAGGGACCGCTTCAGGAGCCTCATCGAAGCCATGCCGGACGGTCTCCTGGTGACCGACCTGGAAGGCAGTATCCTGAACGTCAATTCAGTCTACTGCAATCTATCCGGATATTCCCGTGAAGAATTGCTGCTTCTTTCCCTTTCCGATCTCGAAGCCGCCGAAACGCCGGAAATCATTTCCAGGCGGATCGAGGCGCTTTCCGGGCATGGCAGGGACCGTTACGAATCCCTTCACCTGCACAAGGATGGCAGCATCTGGCCCGCTGAAGTCACCATCGTGCTGCATCTTGCGATGAACGAACTGTACATTTTCGTCCGGGACCTCACCGGAATCAAGATTCTGGAGGCAGCAAAATTGCGGGCGGAGGAAAAAATGCGCAACCTCGCCCTGCACGATGCGGTCACGGGCCTTCCCAACCGGCGCGTGCTGATCGACAGGCTGAAGCACGCCCTGGCCGCATCCCGCAGAAACAAGCTTAACAGCGCGATCATACTCATCGACCTCGAGCATTTCAGGGATATCAACGAAACGCTGGGATCAGAATCTGGCGATTTCCTGCTATCCCAGGTGGCGCAACGCATCACGGGTTGCATCCGCGAGGAAGACTCGGTTGCCAGAATCGATGGAGACGAATTTGCAGTGATGCTGAACGGGCTTTCTTCCGATACCGATACCAGCGCATCCCAGGCAGGACTGGTCGGCAGGAAGATCCTGGATGCGCTGAACGATCCTTACATTCTCGGCAACAAGCCGCTTTTTTCCCTGCCAAGCGTCGGCATCACGCTCTTCAGGGGCGCCGAAGATGCGGATGCGATCCTTCGCCGCGCCGACCTGGCCCTCAACAAGGCCAGGAGGGCCGGCCGCAATGCAGTGCTGTTTTACCGGGAAATGGACTGATTTCTTGGTGTGAATCCCCCTTGAGGTTATAATGCGGGGTTTGCATGCCCCTTTCGAGCCGGCATCCACAGCACTGACAAAGGAAACCAATGAGCCTCAAATGCGGAATCGTCGGATTGCCCAACGTGGGCAAATCCACCCTGTTCAACGCGCTCACCAAGTCCGGAATTGCGGCCGAAAATTATCCATTTTGCACCATCGAGCCCAACGTGGGCATCGTGGAAGTTCCGGATGCAAGAATCGATGCGCTGTCCGCAATCGTCAAGCCGCAACGGGTTCAACATGCCATCGTCGAGTTCGTGGACATCGCGGGGCTGGTGGCAGGCGCTTCGAAAGGAGAGGGACTGGGCAACCAGTTCCTCGCCAATATAAGGGAGACGGATGCCATCGTCAACGTGGTGCGCTGCTTCGACGACCCGAACGTGGTTCATGTGGCCGGGAAGGTAGACCCTCTTTCCGACATCGAAACCATCATCACCGAACTCGCGCTTGCCGACCTTGCCACCGTGGAAAAGGCGATGCAGCGGGATGCCAAGAAAGCGAAATCTGGAGACAAGGAAGCGCAGAAACTGATTTCCCTTTTCGAGAAGCTTGTTCCCCACCTCGACCAGGGACGCCCCGCGCGCACCCTGGATCTTTCCGAGGAAGAAAGGGAACTCGTGAGACCTCTTTGTCTCCTGACCATCAAGCCGGCGATGTATGTGGGCAACGTCATGGAAGACGGCTTCGAGAACAATCCGCATCTGGACAGGCTGCGCGAATATGCCGCGAAGGAAGGCGCGCCCGTCGTCGCCCTCTGCGCCAAGATCGAAGCCGAGCTCGCCGATCTGGAAGATGCGGACAAGGCAGAATTCCTCGCGGACCTGGGCTTGTCCGAGCCGGGACTCAATCGCCTCATCCGCGCCGGATATGATCTGCTCGGACTGCAGACCTATTTCACGGCCGGCGTGAAGGAAGTTCGCGCCTGGACCATACACAAGGGCTACACCGCCCCGCAGGCAGCCGGCGTCATCCATACCGATTTCGAGCACGGTTTCATCCGGGCCGAAGTGATTTCCTACGAGGACTTCATCACCTATCGCGGCGAGCAGGGCGCCAAGGAAGCCGGGAGGATGAGACTCGAAGGAAAGGAATACATCGTGCAGGACGGCGACGTCATGCATTTCAGATTCAACGTCTGATGGTTTAGAATGGTCCGAGCTACCCGGGGTCCCGACATGACAAACAAAATTTTCCGAATTCTCCTCGTTCTGTTTTCAGCCATATCCTTCCATACGGCGATGGCCGACGAAGCACAGCTCGTCAACCGGATCGTTGCAGTCGTCAACGACAAGCCGATCACCCAGGTCGAACTCGACGACAGGGTCAAGGCCATCTCGCAACAGATCGAAAAGCGCGGGATTCCGCTCCCTCCTCCTTCCGTTCTCGAAAAGCAGGTGCTCGAGAACATGATCATGGACAAGATCCAGCTCGAGTTCGCAGCCGAAGTGGGCATCAAGGTGGATGACGAACAGCTCATGAAGGCGATGCAGAAGATCGCAAGCGACAACCACATGACCCTCGCCCAGTTCAAGGATGCAGTGGAAAAGGAGGATGGAGTCCCCTTCGACAAATTCAAGGAAGACATCCGCGGCGAAATCATCAAGTCGAGGCTCAGGCAGCGCGAGGTGGACAGCAAGGTGGTGGTCACCGATGCCGAAGTGAACAACTATCTCAAGAACAGCGAAGTTCAGGGCAAGACCCAGGAGTATGACCTTTCCCACATCTTCATCCAGCTTCCCGAGCAGGCCTCCCCGGACCAGGTGAAAACACAGCTCGCCAAGGCGGAAAGGGCGCTGCAGGCAGTGCGTAACGGCGCGGATTTCGGCCAGGTTGCGGCCTCCTTCTCCGATGCGCCCGACGCGCTCAAGGGCGGCGCGATCGGCTGGAAGCCTGCAGGACAACTTCCTTCCGCATTCGTCGAAATGCTGCAGAAGCTCCAGCCCGGCGAAGTGAGCGGCATCATCCGCAGTCCCAACGGATTCCACATCATCAAGCTCGTCGATCGCCGCGAGGGAAAATCCGCTTCGGTGGTCACCCAGACCCATGTTCGCCATATCCTGATCAAGACCGGCGAGAATGTTTCAGAGGAAGATGCGAAAAGGAAACTCGAAACGATCCTTGCGGAAATCAGGAAGGGAGCCGACTTCGGACAGGAAGCCAAGCTCCACTCGGACGACACCAGCGCCTCCAATGGCGGAGACATCGGATGGGTCTCCCCCGGCGATACCGTTCCCGCATTCCAGAGTGCCATGGATGATCTGAAGCCTGGCCAAATTTCGGAACCCGTTCATACCCCCTTCGGCTGGCACCTCATCCAGGTATTGGGAAGCCGCAGCGAAGATGTCGGCAACGAGAAGCGCATGCTGGAAGCTCGCAAGGCGATTGCAGTCCGCAAATCCGACGAGGCTTATCAGGAATGGCTGCGCGAACTTCGCGACCGGGCCTATGTCGTCTATCACCTCAATGATTCCGGAAACCAGTAAGCGCCCGGTCATTGCGGTCACCTCGGGAGAACCTGCAGGGATCGGCCCCGATCTCTGCGTTCTCCTTTCCAGAGCCGATCTGCCCGCAAGGGTCGTCGTTCTCGGAGACCGGAAACTGCTCGAATCGCGTGCTGCCCTGCTTGGAACCCGTTTCGATGCCCCGGATTATGCGCCGGAAAGGGAAGACCGTTTTTCCCTGCTGGAGACTCCCCTTCGCGTGAAATGCTCGCCCGGAACGCTGGATCCCGCCAACGGCGCGACCGTTCTTTCCGGGATTTCGCGCGCGGTTTCAGGCTGCATGGAAGGAGAATTCCATGCCCTCGTCACCGCCCCGGTACACAAGGGCGTCATCAATGCTTCCGGAACCCCGTTTACCGGTCATACCGAGTTTCTGGCCGAAATCACCAATACCAAACAGGTGGTCATGATGCTGGCAGGAGGGGGATTGCGGGTTGCCCTCGCCACCACACACCTTCCCCTTCGCGCGGTGCCCGATGCGATCACAGCGCCTTCCCTTTCGGGCACGTTGAGGATCCTGCATGAAGATCTGGGAAGGAGGTTTCGCATTCGATCCCCCAGAATCGCAGTGGCCGGACTCAATCCGCATGCCGGAGAATCCGGATATCTCGGCCGCGAAGAAATCGACATCATTTCCCCGGTCATCGAATCCCTGAAGGAAGAGGGAATGAATCTGTCCGGACCGCTTCCTGCAGAAACGATGTTCAGCCGCAGCAATCTTTCCCGCTACGACGCATTTCTCGCCATGTATCACGACCAGGGACTTCCGGTTCTCAAGCATGCGAGTTTCGGGGAAGGCGTGAACATCACGCTCGGCCTGCCCATCATCCGTACCTCGGTCGATCATGGAACCGCGCTCGATCTCGCAGGGACGGGACGAATCCATTGCGGAAGCCTGGAAACCGCCATTCTGACCGCGATCGGAATGGGCAGATGAAACATATCCCGAGAAAGCGTTTCGGACAGAACTTCCTGAAGGATGGCGAAGTCATCGCCGGAATCATTTCCGCAATTGCTCCGATTTCATCCGACAAGGTGATCGAAATCGGCCCCGGACTCGGCGCGCTGACTTTCCCGCTTCTCGGGCGGCTCGACCGCCTGGATGTGGTCGAAGTCGACCGTGACATCGTCGAACGACTCACCAGCCTGAGGCGGGAAAAGCTCTTCATCCATCAGGCCGATGCGCTCAAATTCGATTTTTCTTCGCTGGGCGGGGACCTCAGGGTGGTGGGCAACCTCCCCTACAACATCTCGACCCCGCTGCTCTTTCACCTTTCCACCTTCTCCGGATCGATCCGCGACATGCACTTCATGCTGCAGAAGGAAGTGATCGAAAGGATGATCGCCTCGCCATCGACGCACGATTACGGCAGGCTTTCGGTGATGCTCCAGCAGAAATTCCACATGGAGAAGCTGTTCGAAGTGGCGCCGGAAAGCTTCGATCCTGCGCCGAAGGTGTGGTCAGCGATCGTGAGAATGATCCCCATCCGGGGCGCACGTGAAATTCCGGGGTTCGACGAAATCGTTCTGGCCGCCTTTTCCCAGAGGAGGAAAACCCTCAGAAACACGCTGAAGGGGATCCTCGACCTGAAGGATTTCGAAGCACTCGGCATCGATCCCCAGGCGCGAGCCGAGAATCTCTCGGTGGCCGACTACGAAGCAATCGCCGGCCATAAGCGCTGAATCAGATCCGGGCGCTTTCGAGTTTCGTGAGGCGGATGATCAGAAAATCCGCGATCTTGTGCAGATCGTTGATCTGACCCGATCCCGTGCAGGGAGCCTGGATATTGCTCGCCTTTTCATGAAACTGGGTGTGCAGTCTTTCCACCTCCAGAATGGCATGCCTGATGTCTTCGGGCATTTCGCCTACATAGGGAAAAACCTCCGAATAAAACAGTTTGCCGAATTCGCATTCCTTTTCCGTCTTGTGGGGAAATTCGCATCCCGTTCCACACGCCTCTGCCAGTCGTCTGATATAGGACATGTGCTGGATGATGAGCGTGTAGATGTTTTTCAGAAAATTTTCCATCCGGACCCTTTATGTGCTGATTTTTTCGGAGGAATTCCGAAGTTCTCAAACTATATAAACGATTTTCACTCCGAAATCAATCATTGCTGGAATGGGTATTCTGGATGAATTCGATTCTGTATCCGTCAGGATCCTCGACAAAGGCGATCACCGTGCTGCCATGCTTCATGGGACCGGCTTCCCTCACCACCTTGCCGCCCAGCCTTCTCGCCTCTTCGCATGCCTTCGCAGCATCCTCGACCTCGATTGCGACATGCCCGAATCCGTTCCCGGTATCGTAGGATTGGGTATCCCAGTTGTGCGTGAGCTCGATCACCGCAGCCTCCGATTCCGGCTCATATCCCACGAACGCCAGAGTGAATCTTCTTTCCGGGTAATCCTTGCGCCTAAGGAGCCTCATCCCGAGAACGCCTGTATAGAAATCCAGGGAGCGGTCGAGATCTCCCACTCTCAGCATGGTGTGCAATATCCTCATTTCAATCTCCGATGGGTTCGAAATCATCCTTCCTGGCCCCGCATTCCGGGCAGGTCCAGTTCATCGGAACGTCTTCCCAGCGGGTTCCGGGAGGAATTCCGTCTTCGGGTATTCCGAGGGATTCGTCGTATATATAGCCGCAGACCAGACACAGGTATCTTTTCAATCGATCACCTTCAACATGAATTTGGGGTAAAATTGAATTTTAAAGCAAATCACCCCATGAATCAGCCTCCCCCCATCGTTCTGTGCTTTTCCGCATCCGACCCCAGCGGCGGCGCGGGAATGCAGGCGGACATCCTGACCATTGCCAGCATGGGTTGCCACCCCCTTTCGGTCGTCACCGCGATCACGATCCAGGACACCATCGGCATCGAGGACGTGCTGCCCATGGATGCAGACTGGGTTGCCGACCAGGCGCGCTGCGTCCTCGAGGACATGCCGGTGCATGCATTCAAGATCGGCGCCATGGGCAGCGTCGAAAACATCGCCGCCATCGCGGAGATCGCCTCCGATTATCCGGACATTCCGCTGGTGCTCGATCCGGTGCTCTCTTCAGGACGCGGCGACGAACTCGCCAGCGAGGAAATGATCGACGCAATGAAAGGTCTGCTGATTGCCCAGGCGACCATCATCACCCCCAACAGCATCGAGGCACGCCATCTCGCCATTCATGAAGGGGAAGAAACCCTGAGTCTGCCGACATGCGCAGATCGGCTGATGGAAATGGGGGCGCAATATGTCCTCATCACCGGAACGCACGAAAACTCGCCGAAGGTTCAGAACACGCTCTTCGGCAGAAGGGGCGTGCTGCGCGCCGATTCCTGGAACCGGCTTCCTCACTCCTACCACGGCTCTGGCTGCACCCTCGCTTCCGCCATCGCCGCCGCCATCGCTTCCGGCCTGGAAATTCCGGACGCGGTGCTGAGCGCCCAGGAATACACCTGGAATTCTCTTCATTTCGGCTTCCGAGCGGGAATGGGACAGCATATCCCGGACCGGCTGTTCTGGGCCAGGGAAGACGTCGAAGAGTGATCAGGGGCCTTTACGCGATCACTCCGGAATGCGCCGACACCAGAATGCTGCTGAACATGGTAGACCAGGCGGTTTCCGGCGGGGCTTCCATCGTCCAGTACCGCAGCAAGCATCCTGACCGCGGATTGCGCCTGGATCAGGCGCGCAGGATCCTGAAGCTATGCAACCGGCACGGGGTGCCGTGCATCGTGAATGACGATCTCGAACTCGCCATCGAATGCGGCGCGGACGGCGTGCATATCGGCAAGGGAGACGGGTCGGTTCAGGAAGCCAAAAGACGTCTTGGAGACAGGATCGTCGGCGCATCCTGTTACAACAGGATGGATCTCGCCCTGGATGCGACGATCGAAGGAGCCGATTACATCGCTTTCGGCAGCTTTTATCCTTCGACCACGAAGCCGGGCGCGGTAAAGGCCAGCCGCGAATTGTTGCAAATCGCAAAGCTTTCCATCAAGATACCCGTCGTGGCCATAGGCGGCATCACCTGGCTCAACGCCGGGGAACCCCTGGCAGGCGGGGCCGATGCGATTGCCGTGATTTCGGCTCTTTTCGATGCACCCGACATCCGCATGGCGGCAGAACAATTTTCCGAACTTTTTCTCTTACAGAAATGACGAAAAGCCAAACTCTCTTCGAACAATCCCTTGTCCACATTCCGGGAGGCGTGAATTCTCCCGTCCGGGCCTTCGGCTCTGTCGGCGGCACGCCGGTTTTCTTCCAGCGCGCGAAGGGAGCGCTGATCTGGGATGCAGACGGCAAGCCCTATATCGATTATGTCGGATCCTGGGGACCGATGATACTCGGACACGCAGACTCCGACGTGATCGACGCGGTATGCGATGCCGCGAAGAATGGCCTGAGCTTCGGCGCACCCACTTCGCTCGAACTCGAAATGGCGGACCTTCTTTGCAGACTGCTTCCCTCCATGGATCAGGTGAGACTGGTGAGCTCCGGCACGGAAGCGACGATGAGCGCAATTCGCCTGGCGAGGGGATATACGGGAAGAAGCACCATCGTCAAGTTCGAAGGCTGCTATCACGGTCATGTCGATTCCCTGCTCGTGAAAGCGGGCTCCGGCGCACTCACCTTCGGCAACCCGAGTTCTGCCGGCATTCCCGAGGACACCACGAGACACACGCTGGTGCTGGGTTACAACGATGTCTCTCAGCTCGAGGAAACCTTCTCTGCAATGGGAGACCGGATCGCAGCGGTCATCGTCGAACCGGTTGCCGGGAACATGAATCTCGTCGCGCCATCCATGGAATTTCTGCATGCGTTGAGAAGACTCTGCACCGAGCACGGTGCGGTGCTGATCTTCGACGAAGTCATGACCGGCTTCCGGGTCGGCGCATCCTGCGCGCAGGGTCTGTTCGGCATCACCCCCGATCTCACCACGCTCGGCAAGGTGATCGGCGGTGGAATGCCGGTCGGCGCATTCGGCGGAAAGCGTGAAATCATGCAATGCATCGCCCCGGTGGGCGCCGTCTATCAGGCAGGAACACTTTCCGGAAACCCGGTCGCCATGGCGGCAGGGATCGTCACCCTGAACAAGGCAACCGCCCCGGGATTCCACGAAAGTCTCGCCGCCAAAGCGGTGAAGCTCACCGAAGGGCTGGTTTCGATCGCAACGAGTCACGGATTCCGGTTTTCGGCAAAAGCGGTTGGAGGCATGTTCGGGCTCTATTTCAGGGAAGCGCCCCCTTCGAGTTATGCGGAAGTGATGGAGTGCGACAAAACGGCCTTCAACAAATTCTTCCATTTCATGCTGGGCGAGGGCGTCTATTTCGCCCCTTCCGCATTCGAGGCCGGCTTCGTTTCGGGCGCCCACGGCGATCAGGAAATCGATCGAACGCTGCAGGCCGCGGAAAGGTATTTTTCCAGAGCATGACACTATTCAGTCAGGCGGCCTTTTTCACCACGGTCAATCACTACCGCGATCTCCCCAGGGAGGTCGCTGCGGAAGTCGCTTTCGCCGGCCGCTCCAATGCCGGAAAGTCCAGCGCGATCAATACCCTAGCCGGGAGGACCAGGCTCGCCTTCGTGAGCAAGACGCCCGGCAGGACCCAGCACATCAATTATTTCAGCCTGGGCAACGACAACTTCCTGGTCGACCTACCGGGATACGGCTACGCGAAGGTCCCGGATGAAATCAGGATGCATTGGGAAAACCTGCTTTCCCGCTATCTCAGGGAAAGGGAACAGTTGAAGGGGCTCATCCTGATCATGGATTCCCGCCATTCCTTCACCCCGCTCGACATCCGCATGCTCGACTGGTTCTGTCCTACCGGAAAACCCGTGCATATCCTGCTCACGAAATCGGACAAGCTGAGCCGACAGCAGGCGCTGAAAACGCTGCACGACGCGGAGCACCTGCTGAAAAAAAGTTACCCGAATTACACGGTTCAGCTTTTTTCCAGCCTGAAAAAAATCGGAATCGGGGAAGTGGAACAGGCCGTCGCCGGCTGGTTCGCATAAAAAGAAACCCCTCGCCGGAAAAAGGGGAAGAAAGCCGGAGAGGGGTGTAAAAAACGTCTTATCTGGGGTAAGACGCCCGCTCATAGAGGGGAAAGCGGGGATGATCGTACATCATCTGTTCATATGACCCGGGCTGTACGAAAATAGTTCAATCATCGTTAAGAAATTTTTAAGGAGAAATTCCGATGTATGGAGAATTCCCGCACAGGAGAATGAGGCGCCTCAGGAAAAACGAATTTTCGAGGCGCATGGTTAGCGAAAGCCATCTTTCTCCCAACGACTTCATCTACCCGGTTTTCGTTCTGGAAGACCCGAAGGGGACCGAGGAAGTCAGGTCCATGCCCGGCGTCAGAAGGATGGGAATCGAGCCCCTGCTCCGGGAAGCGGAACAATGTCTTGAACTCGGAATACCCGCGCTTGCCATCTTCCCGGTGATCGGTCCTGACCGGAAAAGCCTGGACGCAGCCGAGGCCTACAATCCGCAAGGGCTGGTACCGGAAACGGTAGCGGCATTGAAGAAACGCTTTCCAGAACTCGGCGTGATCACCGACGTCGCGCTCGATCCTTACACCACGCACGGCCAGGACGGACTCATCGACGATTCGGGTTATGTGCTCAACGACGAGACGGTGGAAGTATTGGCAAGGCAGGCTGTCGCCCACGCGCATGCCGGCGCGGACATCGTCGCCCCTTCCGACATGATGGACGGCAGGATCGGCGCGGTCAGGCATGCGCTCGATGCGGAACAACTCATTTACACCAGCATCCTCGCCTATTCCGCGAAATATGCATCCAGCTTCTACGGTCCGTTTCGGGACGCAGTGGGCTCTGCCGCCAACATCGGTTCCGGAAACAAGTACAGCTACCAGATGGATCCCGGCAATACCGACGAAGCACTGAAGGAAGTGGCCATCGACCTCGAGGAAGGCGCGGACATGGTGATGGTGAAGCCGGGGCTTCCGTATCTGGACATCGTCCGCCGCGTGAAGGAAGAATTCGGCGCCCCCACTTTCGCCTATCAGGTGAGCGGAGAATATGCGATGCTGAAGGCCGCTTCGATGAACGGCTGGCTGAACGAAAAAGCCTGTGTTCTCGAAGCGCTGCTCTCCTTCAAGCGCGCAGGGGCGGACGGGATCCTCACCTATTTCGCCATGGATGCTGCCCGCTGGCTGAAATAGCGGCCCTCACCTTGTATTTGTAATTATTCTAAGGTAGTGTAGCCGGCATAATGAAACCCGGGGGAGATAACGTGCGCAGTTTTTTTTCGATATTCAATAGCCGAACCATATCGGCAAAACTTCTGATCGCCACGTTCGCAATTGCACTGGCCGGTTGCGGCGGGGGCGGTGGTGGGAGCGCGACTGGAACGACAACCGGGACAACAACCGGAACGACCACGACTTCCACGACTGCGAGCTCCCTCCAGTTTCTCGTGAGCAGTCCGCAGATGGCTTCTTCCGGTGTCAGCACAATCACCCTGACCGCAATCGCGCTCAACTCGAGCCGGCAGGCAGTTTCGGGAAGGACGATCACCTTTTCCCCGGGGACGGATGCTTCTGCTTATATCAACAACATCAGCAATGGCGGGATGACCGATGCAAACGGGCAGGTGACCGCCCAACTCAATCTTGGCGCAAGCAAGGCGAACCGGACCATCTCGGTTACCGCAACCGTGGATGGCGTAACGGCCACCAATACGGTTAGCGTCACGGGCACCACGATTTCCTTCAGCGGAAACAGCTCGATGTCCTTCGGTCAGACCAATCCGCTCACCATCAGCTTGAAGGATTCCGCAGGCAATCCGATTTCATCAGTCCCCGTCACCGTGACATCGCAAACGGGCAACACCATTGTGCTCAATCCAGTGACAGGAATGACAGACGCGAACGGACTGCTTACAGCGAATGTCACGGTCACCCAGAGTGGAAATGACGTGATCACCGCATCCGCCGCAGGCGCAACGAAAACGCAGAACCTTACCATCAACAGCGCGACTTTCAACTTCTCGGCTCCAACAGCGGCCGCAGGAAGCGCCGTACCGCAAATTCAGGTGAATACCGCAACCCCCATCTCGGTCACATGGGCCAACGCTGGCACTCCCGTCAGCGGTTCTGCCGTAACGTTCACTTCGACGAGGGGAACGATCACTTCAAGCCCCGCCACCACCAACGCAAGCGGCGTTGCAACTGCAAGCATCACTTCCTCGCAAAGCGGCCCGGCCATCATCACTGCGACCGGGCCCGGAGGTACGCCGTCGGCCAGTATCCAGGTGAATTTCTACACGACATCCGCCTCCATGCTTTCGCTTCAGGCATCCCCGAGCACACTGCAACCAACTACAGGGGCAACAGGACAAACCAACAACCTTTCCACCATCACTGCCGTGGTACGTGACGCGGCTTACAATCTGGTTCAGAATGCCCAAGTGAACTTCGCGATCGTATCCGATCCTAGCGGCGGATCGCTCGACGCGCAAACATCCACCACCGATTCGTATGGAACAGCGACCATTCATTACAAAGCCGGCGCAGTGACCAGCCCGCAGAATGGTGTGATCATTTCGGCCACTGTGGTTGCCGTAGCTGGAACATCCCTCGGCACCCCGCTCGCTGCCACCCCAACCCCCAACGTATCGCTCACGGTGGGCGGGGCTGCGCTTTACGTCACCCTGGGAACCGACAATACCGTAGGCACATCCGGAACGAACTATACCAAGACCTATACGGCGCTGGTTACGGATTC
>JABEVD010000176.1 GCA_013044025.1 Burkholderiales bacterium | reverse complement strand
TCGCGTAACCGCAAAATCCGCTAATTGTACCATGGATTCCTTGAAACGGGAATCCGGAATCGACGCGATCGCCTGGCAGGCAAGATGTGCCTCGCTCCTTGCCCGATCCTTCGCGTATTCGAGCGAATCGTTTTCCTTCATGGCGGCGAGGATCGCCTCGAATTCCTCGATGCCGCCGTTTTCGATCGCGCTGCGGATGAGCTTCGCCTGCTCCGGCGTGCCGTGTTCCAGGGCATGAATGAGCGGCAGGGTGGGCTTGCCCTCGAGCAGGTCGTCGCCCAGGTTCTTTCCAGTGTCGCCGATTTCGCCGGAATAATCGAGCACGTCGTCGATGAGCTGGAAGGCGGTGCCAAGATGCATTCCGTAGGCGGACATGGCGTCCATTTGTTCGCTGGATGCGCCGCCGAGTATCGCGCCGACCCGGGAGGCCGCCTCGAACAGCTTCGCCGTCTTGTAGCGGATCACCTGCAGATAGCTGTCCTCGTCGATGTCTGCATTATGGCAGTTGAGGAGTTGCAGCACTTCCCCTTCGGCGATGACGTTGGTTGCATTGGCCACCGTGCGCATCACTTCCATGATGTCGACTTCGACCATCATCTGGAAGGCGCGCGAATAAAGGAAGTCCCCGACCAGGACGCTCGCCGCATTGCCGAAAAGCGCGTTGGCGGTTGCCTTGCCGCGGCGCTGCTCGGAAGTGTCGACCACGTCGTCGTGGAGCAAGGTCGCGGTATGGATGAATTCGATGGTGGCTGCGAGCTCGAGACGCTCCTTGCCCTTGAAATCGAAGGCCCCGGAAGAGAGCAGGACGAGCAGCGGCCTCAACCGCTTTCCGCCGTTGCCGATGATGTACTCGCTGATCTGGCGGATCAGCGCGACCTCCGAGTCTAGGCGCGAACGGATCACCATGTCGACGGCCAGCATATCTTCGGCGATGAAATTCCTGATTGACTCGATCGACACGTCTGCTATTTGGCGAATTGAACAAAGGAGCAATATGGTATTGATCCGTGCCGGTGCGTGTCAAGACATCCCTGCATTTGTCCGGAGGATGGCATTGACCTGGGAGGGCTTGTCGTGTAAAATCCTCGATTCGATTCATCAGTGGAGTTGGATATGTATGCGGTCATAAAAACCGGCGGCAAGCAGTATCGCGTTGTCGTTGGCGAAAAAATCAAGATAGAACAGATACCTGCAGACATCGGAAGCGAATATGTACTCGACCAGGTTTTGATGGTCGCGGATGGCGACAATATCTCGGTAGGGGCTCCGGTCCTCGAGAACGCCAGCGTAAAAGCAACGGTGATCTCTCACGGGCGTGGCGAGAAGGTGCGCATTTTCAAGATGCGTCGCCGCAAGCACTACCGCAAGTCGCAGGGACATCGTCAAAACTACACCGAGATCCGCATCGACGGCATTTCGGTCTGAGCAGGAGTAGAAGCAAATGGCACACAAGAAAGCTGGCGGTAGTTCCAGAAATGGCCGCGACTCTCATTCCAAGCGACTCGGCGTGAAGCGCTATGGCGGCGAAGTGGTTCCAGCAGGGAGCATCATCGTGCGTCAGCGCGGAACCCGCCTCCATGCAGGCGAGAACGTCGGAATGGGCAAGGACCACACCCTGTTCGCCAAGGTGGATGGACATGTCCAGTTCACGGTGAAGGGCGCGGAGAGGCGCAAGACGGTCAGCATCCTCCCGCTCTGAGACGATTTGCCGTAAGAAAGCCCGTCACCGCCCAGGTGACGGGCTTTTTAGCTTGGGGAGTACGAAATGAAATTCATAGACGAAGCGACCATCGAAGTGCATGCCGGCAATGGCGGAAACGGTTCCGCGAGTTTTCGGCGCGAGAAATACATTCCCAAGGGCGGGCCGGACGGCGGGGATGGGGGCAGGGGTGGAAGCATCCTTGCGGTTGCAGACAACAACATCAACACCCTGGTCGATTACCGTTTCACCAAGATTCATCGCGCGAGGAACGGCGAGAACGGCAGGGGGGCCGACTGCTACGGCAAGAGCGCGGACGACATCACGCTCAGGATGCCGGTCGGCACCGTCATCACCGATTTCGAGACCGGGGAGCTGGTCGCAGACCTGAGCCGGGACGGACAGGTCGCAATGCTGGCGAAGGGCGGGGATGGCGGGCTCGGCAATCTGCATTTCAAGTCGAGCACCAACCGGTCGCCCCGTCAGTTCACGAGCGGCAAGCCGGGCGAGGAATTCAAGCTGAAGCTCGAATTGAAAGTGCTCGCGGACGTGGGGCTGCTCGGCATGCCCAATGCGGGTAAATCCACCTTCATCCGTGCGGTTTCAGCGGCCCGCCCCAAGGTTGCGGATTATCCTTTCACCACGCTTGCGCCCAGCCTTGGCGTGGTGCGGGTGGACACCGACCGGAGCTTCGTGGTCGCCGACATTCCGGGGCTCATCGAGGGGGCTGCGGAAGGTGCAGGGCTCGGGCATCGATTCCTGAGGCATCTTGCGAGAAACCGCATCCTGCTGCATCTCGTCGACATCGCCCCTTACGACGAGGAGGTCGATCCGGTGAGGGAGGCGAAGGCGATTGTCGGGGAGCTCAGGAAATACGACGAGACGCTTCATGAAAAACCGCGCTGGCTGGTCATCAACAAGATCGACAGGCTGGAGGAAGCGGATCGCCAGGAAAGGATCGATTCCTTCATCCGGGATTTCGGCTGGGAGGGGCCGGTATATGCCATCTCCGCATTGACCGGGGAGGGATGCAGGCCGCTCGTGTACGCGATCATGGAATACCTCGAGCAGGTGAAGAAAAGCGAGGTGTTGCATGAAGAGGCGGTCCCCGAAGAAGACGAAACAGAAGAGGGGGAGGAAGATTGAAATCCGTTTTCTCCGGAGCGAGAAGGATCGTCGTCAAGGTGGGGAGCAGCCTCGTCACCAATCAGGGGCAGGGGCTCGATGTGTCGGCGATCGACAGGTGGGCGACGCAGATTTCCAGGCTCAGAAATTCCGGGATCGAGGTGGTGCTGGTTTCCAGCGGCGCGGTCGCGGAAGGAATGAAGCGCCTCGGCTGGAAGAAGCGCCCCCAGGCGGTGCATGATCTCCAGGCGGCAGCCGCGGTCGGTCAGATGGGGCTGGTTCATGTCTACGAATCCTGTTTTGCCCGATACGGAATCCTGACTTCACAGGTCCTGCTCACTCATGAGGATCTCGCGGACAGGAAGCGTTATCTCAATGCGCGCTCGACCCTGAAAACGTTGCTGAGGCTGGGGGTGGTGCCCATCATCAACGAGAACGACACCGTGGTGACGGATGAGATCCGTTTCGGAGACAACGACACGCTGGGCGCGCTGGTCACCAATCTCATCGAGGCGGATTTGCTGGTGATCCTCACCGATCAGGAAGGTCTCTATACCGCGGATCCGCGCAAGAATCCGGATGCGGTGCTGCTCCATCATGGCGAGGCCGGGGATGCGTCGCTGGAAGCGATGGCGGGAGGCGCGGGATCGGACATCGGGCGCGGCGGAATGCTGACCAAGATCCTGGCCGCGAAGCGGGCGGCAAGGAGCGGCGCGCATACCGTGATCGCATCCGGGCGAGAGGAAGAAGTGCTCACCCGGCTCTCGGCAGGGGAAATCATCGGCACGCATCTGCGGGCGAAGACCATGGCGCTGCTCGCCAGGAAACAGTGGCTTGCCGATCATCTCCAGGTGAGGGGTATCCTGACGCTGGACGAGGGAGCTGCGAAGGCATTGAGGGCGGAAGGAAAAAGCCTGCTTCCGATCGGAGTGACCTCGGTTTCCGGGGATTTCGGCAGGGGGGAGCTGGTGCGCTGCGTGGATCAGGAAGGCGTCGAAGTCGCGAGGGGTTTTTGCAACTACAGCGCTGCAGAGGCCTCGAGAATCATGCGCCATGCTTCGGGGGAGATCGAGTCGATTCTGGGTTATGTGGACGAGCCCGAACTCATCCACCGTGACAACATGGTTCTGCCCTGAAAGGGCAGAACCATGTTGCAGTGTAGACTAATGCAGGCACAGCCTGCGTTATGTCGGAACTACAACTTCGA
>JABEVD010000024.1 GCA_013044025.1 Burkholderiales bacterium | reverse complement strand
CAGGACATTTTCCGCATCGCCCCCGAACAGCTTGGGCGAAATACCCAGTTCATTGATTGCAATGTCGATCGTGTCTGCGATCGCCTTCGGCTGCTCGAAGATTTCCTTCTGCATGAAATGGCGATAGGTGCCGAGTTCGGTGGTGTCCGCGCTCAGCTCGCTGAAATGAACCCTCCTCTCCACCTCCCTGCCATCCTTGTCCAGGATTTGGTACGAAAGGAGTCGAATGTCGACCACATCTCCGTCTTCGAGGTAGACCATTTTCCTCGTGACAGGAAGCAGCGCCGATGCGTCGGAAGCGAGAAAATTCTCCTCGATTCCCAATCCCAGCAGCAATGGGCTTCCCTCCCTTGCGCAGATCATCCTGTCTTCGTGCTCCCTGCTCACCACCGCGATGGCGTATGCGCCTTTCAGTTCCTTCACGGCCACCCTGGTCGCCTCGAAAAGATCCCGGAGCTGCTGGTTGTGATGATGGATGAGATGCACGATGACTTCGGTATCGGTATCGGAAGTGAATTCGTATCCGAGCCCTTCGAGTTTGTTGCGAAGTTCCGCGTGATTTTCGATGATCCCGTTGTGCACCACGGCAATTTCGTCGCGGCTGGCATGGGGGTGTGCATTCTTTTCGCTGGGTGCGCCATGAGTCGCCCAGCGGGTGTGTGCGATTCCGAGATTCCCCTTCATTCCCTGGGTGAGCGTGGATAGTTCGGCGACCCTTCCTACGCTTCGCACACGGCTAAGTCCCTGATTCACGATCGCGATACCGGCGGAATCATAACCGCGGTATTCCAGTCTTTTGAGGCCTTCAATGAGTATGGGCACTACATTTCTTTGCGCTACTGCCCCGATGATGCCACACATGCTAATCCTTCCTTGGTCTTTTCCAGTATTCGATATGAACCTGCTTGCTTCTGGACAGGGTGAGCCCCCCTTCCGGCGCATTGCGGGTGATGGTCGAGCCTGCGCCGATGGTCGCATTCCGTCCGATGGTGACTGGAGCCACGAGCTGCGTGTCGGAACCGATGAAAGCGCCGTCCTCGATCACGGTTCGATGCTTTTTTGCGCCATCGTAGTTGCAGGTGATGGTACCTGCTCCGATATTCACGCCGCTGCCGATGGTTGCATCGCCGATATAGCTCAGATGATTCGCCTTGCTGCCCGTGCCGATTTCTGCATTCTTGATCTCGACGAAATTTCCGACATGGGCATTCTCTCCCAGAATCGTGGACGGGCGGATGCGCGCATAAGGTCCGATTTTACAGGATGAAGCGATTTTGGCTCCGTCGATGTGCGAAAAGGGCTCTACGATTGTATTCCTGTCGATCACCGCATTGCGGATCACGCAGTTCGCCCCGATCCGCACTTCGTCTCCGAGGTGTACTTCCCCTTCGAACAGGCAGTTCACGTCGATGAATACATCCTTTCCGCAATGCAGACTTCCTCTGAGATCGAACCGATCAGGGTCCGCAAGCGTCACTCCTGATTGCATCAATTCCGCAGCTCTACGGGATTGATGGATTCGCTCCAGTTCTGCGAGCTGGACCCGGTTGTTCACACCCAAAACTTCCCATTCATGTTCGGGATGCACCGTGGAAATGTCCATACCTTCGCTCACGGCCATCGCGACCACATCAGTCAGATAATATTCGCCCTGCGAATTGTGGTTTTCAAGGCGACCGAGCCAGTTCGCGAGCTTTTCCGTAGGCAGCACCATCACGCCGGTGTTGACCTCGGTGATTTCCCTTTCGCCCGGATTTGCATCCTTTTCTTCCACGATTTTGAATACTTTCCCCTGGTGATCCCGGACGATTCTCCCATAGCCCCCGGGATTTTCCAGGTGGACCGTGAGCAGCCCGAAAGGCGTGCCGGTTGAAAGCAATTTCTGCAGCGTATTCTTGCCGATGAGCGGAACATCTCCGTACAGGATGAGAGTTCTACCGGTTCTGGCGACCTGTGGAATGGCGCATTGAACGGCATGTCCGGTTCCGAGCTGCGGCTCCTGCTCCGCGAAAGAGAGGTTTTCATTCTTCAGCAGTTCGGGAACCCTTTGACCACCATGGCCGTACACAACGCAGATTTCGCAAGCGCCCAGATCCCTGGCAGTTGTCACCACATGGGAAACCAGTGGCATTCCTGCAATTTCGTGAAGCACCTTGGGCTGCGAAGAATGCATTCTGGTCCCCTTGCCGGCTGCAAGGATGATCACATTCAAATTGGATGGTTCATAGACATTCATGATGGTCATTATGTCACACGCGGGACTGTATGCGAAAAAAAAGGCAGCCAAGGCTGCCTTTTACGGGGGAAACAATTCAGCGGATTTTGCGAAGCTTCTGTATCGCAGCAAGCTGCGCAACTGCTTCGGCCAGTTCCGCTTCCGCTTTCGCGAATTCCATGGAAGCATCCCGATTCTTCAGTGCTTCTTCGGCTCTTTTCTTCGATTCCTGTGCTTTCGCTTCGTCCAGGTTTTCACCCCGGATTGCCGAATCAGCGAGAATCGTGACCACATCAGGCTGCACTTCCAGAATGCCACCGGAAACGTAAATCAGCGTTTCCTCACCGCTCATGGCATGCTTCACGCGGACCGAGCCGGGCTTGATTCTGGTCAGCATCGGGGCATGCCTCGGATGAACGCCGACTTCGCCCATGATCGCCGGGGCAGCCACGAATTCAGCCAGACCCGAGAAGAAGGACTCTTCCGCGCTCACTATGTCGACTTGCATGGTCATTGCCATAGCATTCCTCACTGAATGGTTTTGGCCTTTTCAACGGCCTCTTCGATTGCGCCGACCATGTAGAAGGCCTGCTCGGGAAGGTGATCGTATTCACCGTTCACGATTCCCTTGAACCCGGCGAGCGTATCCTTGAGCGAAACGTATTTTCCGGGGCTTCCGGTAAACACTTCGGCGACGAAGAACGGCTGGCTGAGGAAACGTTGAATCTTGCGCGCACGAGCGACGGACAACTTGTCTTCGGGCGAAAGCTCGTCCATGCCGAGAATCGCGATGATGTCCCTCAGTTCCTTGTAGCGCTGCAGGGTGTTCTGAACAGCGCGAGCGATCGAATAGTGCTCCTCGCCCACGACCAGAGGATCGAGCTGGCGGGAAGTGGAATCGAGCGGATCGACTGCAGGATAAATGCCCAGCTCTGCAACCTGACGGGAAAGAACGACCGTCGCGTCGAGGTGAGAGAAGGTGGTCGCAGGAGAAGGATCGGTCAGGTCGTCGGCGGGCACATACACTGCCTGGATCGAGGTGATCGAACCGGTCTTGGTGGAAGTGATCCGCTCCTGGAGACGGCCCATTTCTTCTGCCAGCGTGGGCTGATAACCCACTGCGGAAGGCATGCGGCCCAGCAGCGCGGAAACTTCGGTACCGGCCAGCGTGTAGCGGTAGATGTTGTCCACGAAGAACAGAATGTCGCGGCCTTCGTCGCGGAAGTATTCCGCCATGGTGAGGCCGGTCAGCGCCACGCGCAGACGGTTGCCAGGTGGCTCGTTCATCTGCCCGTAAACCAGAGACACCTTGTCCAGAACGTTGGAGTCCTTCATTTCATGATAGAAGTCGTTCCCTTCACGGGTACGCTCGCCAACCCCTGCAAACACCGAGTAGCCGGAATGTTCGGCTGCGATGTTGCGGATCAGTTCCATCATGTTCACGGTCTTGCCCACACCTGCACCGCCGAACAATCCGACCTTGCCGCCCTTCGCAAAAGGACAGATCAGGTCGATCACCTTGATGCCGGTTTCGAGCAGCTCGGTCGAAGCGGAAAGTTCGTCGAAGGCGGGCGCCTTGCGATGGATCGACCAGTGCTGTTCTGCGCCGATTTCTCCTGCTTCGTCGATCGGATTGCCGAGCACATCCATGATGCGGCCCAGCGTCTTCTGTCCAACCGGAACCGAAATCGGAGCGCCCGTTCCGGTCACTGCCATGCCGCGGCGAAGTCCGTCGGTGGTTCCCAGGGCAATCGCGCGAACTACCCCGTCGCCGAGTTGCTGCTGGACTTCCATGGTGACATTCACTTCGTCGATCTTGAGCGCGTCATAGACGTGGGGCATTTCGTCCCTAGCAAACTCCACGTCCACAACCGCACCGATAATTTGTACGATTTTTCCCTGGCTCATCGTTATTCCCTAATCTAATAAAAACGTTTAACCGACCGCTGCCGCGCCCGCGACGATTTCGGCAAGCTCCTTCGTGATGGATGCCTGGCGACTCTTGTTGTAAATCAGCTTGAGCTCTCCGATCACATTGCCGGCATTGTCGGAGGCAGCCTTCATCGCGACCATGCGGGCGCTCTGCTCGGAAGCCATGTTTTCGGCGACAGCCTGGTAAATCAGGGCTTCAATGTATCTCCTGAGCGTCTGGTCGATGATGGACTGGGCATCCGGTTCATAGATGTAGTCCCATGTTCCAGTCGCGCCTTCCAGCTTTTCGCTCGCGAGCGGCAGGAGCTGTTCCATCACGGGCTCCTGCTTCATCGTATTCACGAATTTCGTATAGAAAACGTAGAGCGCGTCCAGCTTACCTTCCGCATAAGCGTCCAGCATGACCTTGACGGGGCCGATGAGCATGTCGAGATGCGGCGTATCGCCGATTCCGGTGACGCTGGAGACGACAATCGCCTTGAGTCGCTGAAGAAAGCCGAGTCCCTTGTTGCCGATCGCAACTGCATCGATCTGGACCTTTTCCTGATCCCAGGCCTTGATCTTGCCGAGCACGAGTCTCTGCACATTCGTGTTGAGACCGCCGCAAAGCCCCTTGTCGGAAGTGACCAGGATGACCCCTACTCGACCGGAATTCGATCTCTCACCCATGAAGGGATGCGTATATTCCGGATGCGCGCGACTCATGTGTGCCGCGACATTCCTGATCTTTTCCCCGTAAGGACGCGCGGTGCGCATCCTTTCCTGGGCCTTCCTCATTTTCGCCGCAGCTACCATTTCCATGGCGCGCGTGATCTTCTGGGTGTTCTGGACGCTCTTTATCTTCGTCCGTATCTCTTTCCCACCAGCCATGATGACTCCATCAATGAATCACTTAATATACAGCGCTTTCCTTGAAAGCTGCGATTGCATCGGAAAGCTGCTTCTCGGTGTCGCCCTTCATGTCCTTGTCGGATTCGATCTTGCCCATCAGATCTGCGTGCTTGTCCCTCATGAACGCCTTGAGCGCGGATTCAAAGGCAAGCGCCTTCTTGACCTCCACGTCATCGAGGAATCCCTTGTTGACCGCAAAGAGCGTCAGCGCCATTTCGGAAATGCTCATCGGGCT
>JABEVD010000175.1 GCA_013044025.1 Burkholderiales bacterium | reverse complement strand
TTTCGCCCTGCTGGAGACGCTTGCCGAACACATCGCGCAGATGATCATGGAGGAATTCGGCTCCCCCAGGGTATCGCTTTCGGTGGCCAAGATCGATGCGATGGACGGCGTGAAGCGCCTCGGCGTGCGGATCGAGCGTAGCCGCTAACGCTTCTTCAGCAAGGAGCCGACCGCATCGAAAAAGCGCGCATAGAATCTCCTGTCGTCGATGGTCTTGCCCCCCACCTTGATGAGCGCCTCCACGCTTTTCGACCAGGGAAAGGAAATCGATCCTGCTGCGGGAAGACCGATGCTCGCCGATTGCGTGCTCTTCTTCAACTGGTTCCTGGTCTCGACCGCATTGGCGTACATCACCGTTCTCCCGCCCTCGCCCCGGCACACCACGCCGAACTCGATGGTCGCATTGGATTCCTTCTCCGGCTGGAATTCCTTTCTCGCAGTGAAGTCATCGCCTTCGCGCCGCACCAGCAGATAGCCGCTCCCCAGCAATACCGATTCGGCTGCCTCGCAGACTTTCGCTGCAGAATCCGGAAATTCCCTGCGGTAGATCGAATCCGTGGAAAATTTTTCCTTCTGGTACAGCTCGCTTCCCCCGCAGGCTGAAACCGAGAGCGCGATCATCGCCAGGATCGTTCCTTTCATGCCGCCTCCTGAAAAATGCAGTTCCAGGAAAATTATAGGATCGGAAAAAGGCATTTCCCACTTACAATACCCTTTTTCAAAAGGATGCGTCATGCAGGAAGTCCGGATCAACCTCAACCGGGAATTTGTCGAATTGCATGCCCTGCTCAAGCTCGCAGGCGCCTGCGACAGCGGCGGCGCTGGCAAGGCGCTGGTCGCCTCCGGCGCAGTTTGCGTCGACGGTAAAACCGAAACCAGAAAGTCCTGCAAGATTCGCGCAGGCCAATCGGTTCAGATCGGAGACCTGATCATCCGCGTGGAATTGCCGCCGATGGACTAAACTGCTTCCATGAAATCCCCAGACCAGCTCCCGCGCATCCGTCGCCACACGCGACTCCTGATGCTCGCCTGGACGCTCGTCACAGGACTTTCCCTCGCCTTCGGCATTCGCCAGCACGAAAAAGCCTTTTATGCCGAAATCCAGGCCCAGGCGAGGGGCATCCACACCATGGACTCCGCCTACCGGAACTGGGTCATCGGTTATGGCGGAATCTACGTTCCGGTGACGAAGCATTCAGAACCCAATCCTTTCCTGAAGGATGTTCCTGAACGCGACATCACGACCCCTTCCGGGAAAAAGCTCACCCTGTTCAATTCCTCCTACATGACGAGGCAGGTTCATGAACTGATGGACAGACAGGATTCGTCGGTTCGCGGCCACATTTCCAGCCTCAGACCGCTCAACCCGAAAAACCGGGCCGATCCCTGGGAAGCCGATGCATTGAGGCAATTCGAAAAGGGCGTGCAGGAAAAGTCGGGCATCGTGAAAATGAAGGACGGAAAGGAATATTTCCGCTTCATGAAACCCATGTACATGGAAGAATCCTGCCTGAAATGCCATTCCGGCTACCGGGTTGGCGATGTGCGGGGAGGAATCAGCGTCTCCATCCCGATCGATGCCCCGCTCGCCATCGAGAACGACGAAACCCGCATCCTCTGGCTCGGACACGGAATGATCTGGGGACTCGGACTTCTCGGCCTGTTCGCCGGAGGAAAACGTCAGCAGCAGGCAGTGGAGTCGATCGCGAAAAGCGAGGCGGAAGTGAGACTGCTCGCCAACTCCATCGCCCACGCGATCTACGGACAGGACATGAACGGCCTTTGCACTTTCGCCAACGCTTCCTGCATCGAACTGCTGGGATATCGTGAAGAAAGGGACCTGCTCGGAAAAAACATGCATGCCCTCATGCACCATAGCCACGCGGACGGCAGCCCCTACCCCGAAGCTGATTGCCCGATCCTGAAAACCGCCAGGGAAGCCCGCCCATTCCACTCGGAAGAAGAAGTGGTGTGGAAAAGGGACGGCAGCAGCTTCCCGGCCGCCTATTGGGCCTACCCGGTCATGCCGGGCGGAAAATGCACCGGGGTGGTGGTCACCTTCCTCGACATCACCGAGCAGAAGAAGGTGAGCGAGGCATTGGCAGGGTCGAGAAGGCTGCTCGACTCCATCGTGGAGCACATCCCTTCGATGGTGTTCCTGAAAAACGCGCAAAACCTTCGCTTCGAGCTGTTCAATCGCGCGGGAGAACGACTCCTCGGCCATTCCAGGGAGGATCTGCTCGGGAAAAGCGACCTGGAACTCTTCCCGAAGGAACAGGCGGAATTTTTCATGAAAAAGGACCGGGAGGTGCTCGAAGGGCGCAATGTGGTCGAAATTCAGGAAGAACCGGTGATGACCGCATCCGGAGAGGAAATCTGGCTGCACACCTCCAAGATCGGCCTGTACGACGAGGAAGGAAAACCGACCCATCTTCTCGGCATCTCGATGGACATCACCGAACGCAGGAAAATGGAGGAGGAGCGCGAATTGGCCATTCGCGAAAAATCCGAACATCTCGCCCGGCTTCGCGAAACGTTGCACCAGACCATTTCCGCGATTTCCCGGGCGATCGAGGCGAGGGATCCCTACACTGCCGGACACCAGAGGCGGGTCGCGGAAATCGCCTGCGAAATCGCCGGAAAAATGGGGCTGGATGCGGACAGGATCGAAGGAATCCGCATGGGAGCGACCATCCACGACATCGGAAAGATCCAGGTTCCTTCCGAAATGCTCGCCAATCCGACGAATCTGGCGGAAATGGAAATCCTGATCCTCAGGGAACATCCCAGGGTCGGATACGAAATCCTGAAGGATGTCCGCTTCCCGTGGCCGGTCGCGGAAATCGCCCTGCAGCATCACGAAAGGATGGACGGAAGCGGCTATCCGCAGGGACTCTCGGGCGAGGATATCCTGCTCGAAGCGAGGATCGTCGCAGTGGCCGACGTGCTCGAAGCGATGTCCTCCTCCCGCCCCTACCGCCCCGCACTCGGAATGGAAGCCGCATTGCGCGAAATCGGGGAAGGGCGGGGCAGGATCTACGATGCAGATGCAGTCGACGCATGCCTTTCCCTTTACCGCACCTGAAACCGCCTCTTCCATGGAGAAAAAATGAAATATTGGCCCCTTGTTTTCCTCCTCCTCGCCGGATGCTCGAAAAACGACCTGATCGGAAAGGTTTTTTCGCCCAATCCAGCCGCAATTACCTGTCCGACGAAGGAAATGCTCAAAAAGCTGCAGGACCTGAAATCCTCTGGGAAAGACCTGAAACCGATGCTGCTCGACGGGGGAGGGCTGTGCACTGCGCTTCCCGCAGCGGCAAGCCTGGTCGTGGCGGAAGTGGACGGCGCCCTGATCCGGGTGAGACCGCAAAGATCGCCCAATGCGCGGGGAGTCTGGACCACACGCGAAATCCTGAAGTAAGCCGCGAAACTTGTGCTAACTATGAAAGGTGGACCGGTGTTCGGGGAATGAATTGGACAAAAATCGCCTGCTCGACGCTCTCGAGAATCTCGACCGCCCGCTCATCGAAGAGATTTTCCGGGAAGCCCTGCTCGACTCGCAACCGATCGGGGTGGTGGAAGGGCTGATCGTCCCCGCGCTCGAGGAAATGGGCAGTCGCTGGAGCGAAGGAAGCGTCGCGCTCTCCCAGATCTACATGGCAAGCCGGATCTGCGAGGAACTCGTCACCCGCATCCTTCCCGCGACGCCCCCGCAAGGAAGGGTCCGCCCGGCCATCGCCATCGCCGTGCTCCACGATTACCACCTGCTCGGAAAACGCATCGTGCTCGCGGTGATGAGGGCGAGCGGTTTCGACATGCTCGACTACGGCAGGATGGAAACGGAAGCACTCGTCGAGCGGATCATCGCGGACGATGTGCGGATCCTGATGATTTCCGTGCTCATGCTCCCCGCCGCCCTCAGGATCAGACAGGTCGTGGAAATGCTGAAAAAAAGGGGATGGAATGGCAAAATCGCCGTGGGCGGAGCCCCTTTCCTGTTCGATCCGGATCTCTGGCGCGAAGTGGGCGCGGACGCCATGGGAAAAAACGCCTCGGATGCGATTTCCATCGTCAGGAAATGGATGGAGGAAGCGGGATGAGCGACTCCATGCAGCGGGTGAATCTTTCGATGTCCCACCGGGAACCGGACAGGGTGCCGCTGTTCCTTTTTCCCACCCTGCACGGCGCAAGGGAAGTCGGTCTCCGCCTCCCTGAATATTTCTCGAAGGCCGAATACATGATCGAGGGACAGATCCGGCTTCTCGAAAAATACCGCAGCGACTGCGTCAGCTCTTCCGCCTACGCATCGATGGAACTCGAAGCATTCGGCGGAGAGACCCTCTTCATCGAGGACGGCCCGCCCAATGCCGCGGAGCCGGTTATCGCATCTTCCGACATCGACAGACTCGAAGCCCCGCAAGTTGCAGATTCCCCTTCCCTTCTGAAAGGACTCGAAGTGATCCGGGGGCTCAAACAGAGACTCGGGGATTCCGTCCCCATCGTGGCCACGGTGATCTCCCCGTTTTCCCTTCCCATCATGCAGCTCGGCTTCGGCCCCTATCTCGATCTTCTGCATGGAGACAGGGAAAAATTCGATCGCCTCATGGAAATCAACATGAAATTCTGCGTCGAATGGGCGAACGCCCAGCTCGATGCGGGCGCTGCCGCGATCGGATATGCGGACCCGATGTCTTCGACGACCAACATTCCGAGGTCGCTCTATCTCGAAACCGGATACCGCATCGCGAAAAAAGTCCTGCCGAAAATCAGGGGGAATGTCGCGATGCATCTTGCTTCCGGGCGGGGAATCGGCATTGCGCAGGAAATCGCGGAAAGCGGCGCGCAGGGGGTCGCCGTGAGCGCATTCGAGGATCTTTCCGAATGGAAATCCTCGGTCGGAAACAAGCTCACGCTGATCGGCAATCTCAACGGAATCGCCATGCGCAACTGGAGCCGGGAGGATACGGAGCGCGAAGTGAAGAAGGCCGTATCGAGTGCGGCAAAAGGAGGCGGATTCATCCTTTCCGACAATCACGGCGAAATCCCATGGCAGGTTCCGGAAGAAGTGCTGCATTTCATCCGGGATGCAGTCGACACCTGGGGAAATTACCCGCTCGAATGGATGAAAACATGAAGGAATCCTTCTGCATCGCCTGTTGCAGCCGGTTCGAAAAGGAAATGGCCGCGGCCCTCTCCGCAATGGATCCCGGGGAGGCACGGCTTTGCGTTTTCCCTGCGAATTGCACCCCGATCCGGAGAAGCGATCTGCCGGAAGATTGCGCCAGGACTGTGGTTTTCGGCGGAAAATGCATTGCCGATCTCCAGAAGAATTCACGGGATACGCAGGTTCGTCTCGACGAATGCCTCGAACTCGTTGCTGGAAAGGCGATGGTTTCGGATGCGCTGAAAGGCGGCGCCTTCCTTCTCTCCCCAGCCATGCTGGAAAATCCCCCCGTCCCGGCCGACGCTTCCGAACTGGTACTTTTCGACACGGGCATTCTTGCCGATTCCGGGGAGAAACTTTCGCTTCTTTCCGCAAGATTCGGCATCCCGGCAAGGAAACTCAGCGTCGGCCTGGATTTCGTCCGGCTGCGCCTCGAAGCCGCTGCTGCGCAATTTCGCTACGAGGAGCTGAAACAGGATTGCTCGAAGGAAATCGCCAACCATGTTTCGGCGATGGATTTCCTTGGAAAACTGGTTCTCCTCAAGGGCGAGGAAGAGACCATCGGCTCGATCGGGGAACTGTTCGGGATGTTGTTCGCTCCCTCCAACTACGACTATTTCCGCTTCGAAAACGGGCTCCCCGAGAACCGCAAGGATGCGCCTTCCCTCGACGGGAACTGGTCCTGGACCGAACCCGGGCGCGGCTTCATCCTGCGCATCTCCGATTCGGAAGAAACCCTGGGAATCATTCTCGCCGATGAATTGCAGTTTCCTGAATACCGGGAAGCCTATCTCGATCTCGCGCTTTCCATGTCCGGCGTGCTCGCGCTCGCCATCGAGAACGCGCGCACCTTCACCCGCTTCGTCCGCTCCAGGGAAGCGCTGAGAAAGAGCGAACACAGCATGAAGCTCGCACAGGCGCTGGGACATATCGGCCACTGGGAATGGGACATGGTGACGGGCGAGATGGCCTGGTCCGACGAAACCTACCGTATCCTCGGGTACGAACCGAGAACGCAGGTGCCGAACCGTCAAAGATTCCTGGAAACCGTCCACCCGGAGGACCGCGAGAAAGTGGAAGCGATGATCGCGAGGACTCTGGAAGGGGAGAAATTCGACATGGAATACCGGATCGTGCTCCCGGATTCCAGGATCCGGGTGCTGCACGGAATCGGCGAAATCATCTATCTCGGTCAGGAATCGCAGCCGAAACTGATGGGAACGATCGCGGATGTCACTTCGCAAAGCGAAGTGCTCGGCGTGATCCAGGACATCACCGAACGCAAGGCGGTCGAGACGAGGCTGGCCAGAGAAGCCAATACCGACGCGCTGACCGGTTGCGCGAACCGCAGGCATTTTCTGAACAGGGCCAAACAGGAAATCGCAAGGAGCCTTCGCTACGGCGGGACGCTTTCCGTCCTCATGCTCGATCTCGATCACTTCAAGTCCGTGAACGATGTTCACGGCCACCATGCGGGCGACCTCACCCTGCAGCGTTTCGTATCCGTCTGCCAGGAAACCATTCGCGAGGAGGATTTCATCGGCAGGCTGGGCGGGGAGGAATTCGCCATCCTGCTTCCGCAGACGGACAGGGAAATGGCGATCGAAGCAGCCGAACGCATCCGCCTGGCAGTGGAAAAAGCGGAAGTCCGGATCGATGCAGGAACGCTGCATTTCACCGCATCGATCGGGGTGGCGACGCGCGACAATGCAGAGACGGGCATCGAAACCATGCTGGAAAGGGCGGATGAAGCGCTCTATCTCGCCAAAAACCGGGGAAGGAACCGGGTCGAATCCGCCTAATAATACTCGAAGCCGTTTCCGCCCGAACTCTTCACGCTGTAGAGCGCACGGTCTGCATGTTCCAGCAGCAGCGGGGAAGAGGAATCGTCGTCCGGATGGATCGTCACCCCGATGCTCGCTGAAATCTTCGGATTTCCTCCCTTCACCTGATAAGGCCTTGCGATTTCTTCCAGGATCCGCTGCAGCAGGAAATCGCAGTCGGTCATTTCAGGAATGTCTTCGAGCAGCACGACGAATTCGTCCCCCGCAAGCCTTGCGACGGTATCCATGCTCCGCACGCAGGAAGTCAGCCTCCTGGCCACTTCCTGAAGCAGTTCGTCCCCGGCCGCATGCCCAAATGTATCATTGACTCCCTTGAATCCGTCCAGATCCATGTAGCATATGGCGAAACGGTTCTGGCTCCTCTCGCTCCTCGCGATCGCCCTGCCCATCCTGTCTGCAAGGAGCCTCCTGTTGGGAAGGCCGGTCAGCATGTCGTGGTTGGCGGCATCTTCCAGGTTGCGCTGACGCCCGATGAGCTCCGAAACGCTGGAAAAGATCCCGACGAAATGGGCGATACCGCCGCCCGCATCCCTCACTGCGGAGAGCGTCATCCAGACGGGCTCGGACTCGCCGGAGGGCATCCTTCCCCAGACTTCACCCGTATAATGCCCTTCCGACTCCGCCTTCTCCCAGATCTGCCTGCCGATATCGAAAAATCCGGATGTCAGGATGTTGACGTTTTTTCCGACGACCTCTTCCAGACCGGTCTGCCTCAGGAACGAAGGATTCGCATCGATCAGGATTCCCTGCCGATCGGTGACGAATACCGCCTCGATGGTGCTTTCGATGACGTTTCCCGCGAGCCGCAGTTTCTCCTCGACGCGCTGGCGCTTCGAAATCTCCCTCATCAGTTCCAGGGTTCGCACGGAAAGGCTGTCATACATCCTGAGAATGGTTTCGATCAGCACCCGCATGGCGCCGCTCATTTCCTCGTTCGCCTTCGCCTTTGCTTCCTCCAGTGAAAGCCCCTGCATGACGCCCAGCACCACCTTCGCCATGCGCTTGTCGAATTCGAGAATGTGGAAGGCGAGCCAATGGGTGAGGAAGGAGGCGATTTCGTCCATGACCTCGTTCTGTGAAAGTCCGCTCCCCTGGAGACCGGCGATGTCCTCCGCGAACTGCCTGTGCGCATACTCATGATTCTTCAGGATCTCGTCTCCTGCGAGATGCTTTCTCCAGATGGCTTCCTCGTCTTCGAAATGACGATGCACATATGCGGTCAGTTCCTCGAAGACGGCATCCACTGCAGGCGTATCCGTTCCCTGGGTCATGTGGCTCACCAGGATGTTGAGCAGATCGACCAGTTTCCTGTGCTGCGCATCGATCACAGCAATTCCGGTATCGAAATTGTCGTTCCAGGGAAAGATGAAAACCCTTTCCGCACTTCCCGCTTCACCCTTTTCCACCGGAACCTCCCCCCTTTTCGAGCTGATTGCTCATTATATCCGACGCATCTCCGGCTTCAGAATCCAGGTTCCTGGGGACCGAAAGGATCGCCTCGACTCCGGGATGGCGGATGCGACGCTCGCTGGAGATCGCATAGTAATGCTCCTGGACGCCGGGAACCAGGCCGACCGATTCCGCATTGAAATGTTCGGCGACGTCGCCGGCGAGGGCGACCGGAGCCGGAAAAAGTCCGAGCCCGGTCCTGCCGAACGTCATGAGGAGCGCGCTGTCCTCGAATTCTCCCACCACGTCCGGACGGATCGAATTGGACTGGAACCACTGGTCGAGCCGCCCCCTAAGCGCGTTGTTGCGGGTGGGCAGCAGCATCGGCGCGCCATCGAGGCTCTGCGGGAAGCCTGCCCTGAAGCGCCCGGCCAGCATGCCGCTTCCATAGATCATGATGTCCCACTCGCCGAGGGAATGACTGAACACCCGCAAATTGCTCATGAGATCGGCGGGTCTGTCGGTCAGCACCACATCGAGCCTGTGCAGCGCAAGATCGGCAAGGAGATTTTCGAACTTCCCTTCGTAACAGACCGGCCGCATGGATAGGCCGAGAGCGGCATCGATCAGGCGGTAGGCGACGAGCTTGGGAAGCGCATCGGAAATGCCCACAGCAAGGCGAGGTTTTTCGGCCGCCCCGTCCAGGAGGGCATCGGTCATCTGCTCCCCCAGCAGGAAGATCTGATCCGCATATCCCAGCGCGATCCTTCCGGCCTCGGTCAGGACCAGCCCCCTTCCCTGCGGAGCGAACAACGTCCTGCCCAGGGATTTTTCGAGTTGTCCGATCTGCCCGCTCACCGTCTGCACGGCGACCCCCAGCCGCTCGGCCGCGCGCGTCACGCTGCCTTCCTTGGCAACCACCCAGAAATACTGCAGGTGACGGTAGTTCAGGTTCATGCTTCGATTTTATCGAAGGAAAAATCCCATTTTACTTCATTTTTCGGGACTATCATGGAAACTAGAATAAGCTCGTTCACAGTTTCCGTAAGGAGAACTTCCATGAAAAGAATCCTGCTGTTCCTTGCCACCAACCTCGCGGTGATATTGGTTCTGAGCTTCGCCGCAAGCCTTCTCGGCGTGGATCGTTTTCTCACCAGGAACGGCCTCGACCTCGGAATGCTGCTCGGCTTCGCAGCGCTCATGGGCTTTGGCGGGAGCTTCATCTCGCTTCTGATGTCCAAACCCATCGCAAAATGGAGCACGGGCGCGCAAGTGATCGAATCCCCGGCAAACCGGGAGGAGCGCTGGCTGTTCGACACCGTATCCGGTCTATCTGCGAGAGCGGGCATTGCGATGCCTGAAGTCGCGATCTACGAAGGAGCGCCCAACGCCTTCGCCACCGGAGCGAGCCGCAACCATGCGCTGGTGGCCGTCTCCACCGGATTGTTGCATTCGATGAACGAGAAGGAGATCGAGGCGGTGCTCGGTCACGAAATCGCCCATGTCGCCAACGGGGACATGGTGACCCTCACCCTGATCCAGGGCGTGGTGAACACCTTCGTCATTTTCATCTCGCGCGTGATCGGATTTTTCGTCGACCAGGCCTTGAGAAAGGACAGCGACGAAGGGCCCGGAATCGGCTACATGATTTCGGTGTTCGTCTGCGAAATGGTTTTCGGCATCCTGGCGAGCGTCATCGTGATGTATTTTTCGCGCATCCGGGAATTCAGGGCGGACGCGGGGTCGGCCCGGCTGCTGGGGAGTTCGCAGCCGATGATTTCCGCACTGCAGCGGCTTGCCGCAATGGAAGCCGGAGAATTGCCGCAGAATGTCGCAACCTCCGGCATTGCCGGTCACCCTGGCTGGATGGCGCTTTTTTCCAGGCATCCGCCCATCGAGGAAAGGATCGCAGCGCTTTCCAGATGAACCCTTTTTGACAATGCCGCATGAAACAGGCCCGCAAGAAGCGGGTCTGTGACATACTGGGAAGATGAAAGCAAAAATACTTTTCACCTGGATCGTGCTCGTCCTGCTTGCAGGATGCGCAACCACCCCGCAACAGCCCCCACCTCCTCCTCCGAAACCCGCGATTCATCACACCATCGCGCTGGTTCTGGGCGGGGGCGCCGCGCGCGGATTCGCGCACATCGGCGTGATCAAGGCGCTCGAATCGCAGGGGATCCGCCCCGACATCGTGGTCGGCACCAGCGCGGGTTCCGTGGTCGGCGCGCTCTATGCGGCCGGTCATTCCGGCTTCGACTTGCAGCAGATCTCCATGAAAATGGACGAAGGAAAGATCGGCGACTGGACGATCTCGGGAAGGGGTTTCTTCAAGGGCGAATTCCTGCAGGATTTCGTCAACCGTGAAGTCGGGAACCTCCCCATCGAAAAACTCCCCAAGCCATTCGCTGCGGTCGCAACCGATCTGCAGACCGGGGAATCCGTCGCTTTCCGCTACGGCAATACCGGCATGGCGGTGCGCGCATCCAGCAGCGTGCCCGGCATTTTCCAGCCGGTAAAAATCAGGGGAAGGGAATACGTGGACGGCGGACTGACGAGTCCGGTTCCGGTGGAAACCGCGCGCAGGATGGGCGCGGACATCGTCATCGCCGTGGACGTATCGAGTCGCCCTCGCTATGCGAAGGTGGGCGATACGATCGACATCCTGCTGCAAACCTTCAACATCATGGAGCAGTCCATCACCCGCTTCGAAACCGCATCTGCGGACATCCTGATCCGCCCTGCCGTCGGGAAGATGGGACCGACCGATTTCGAGGAAAGGGACAGCGCGATCATGGAAGGGGAGCGAGCCGGACTTGCCGCGATTCCCCTGATCAGAAAGCGCCTCGCACAACCTTAACCGGATCTTCCGACAGCCTCACGATGCCATCGGCAATTGGCGCGGTTGGGATTCCTATCCTCGCCCGATTTCAAACGGCAGGTTTCAGCGCGGAGCATGTTGGTGCCTGACCACCAACTTTGCTCGATACGATGCCATGAAAGGAAAAATCTGTCCTCAAGCTATGCAACACTTCCGTTTCGGCGCCAGACGAACCAATAGATGACAAGATTTATCAGGCTTACCAACAGCCCGAACACTATTTGCCATTCACGTGTCAACGCGTGTGGATAGACGATCGGCATCACATATTGCTCTACAAAGTCACCTGAATATGTGACCCCTCCTGCGGCGTGCCTGAAATGATTTTCCACGGTTGTCAGTGGGCAAATGGCGCCGCTGAATTCGACAAATGCACCCCATGCTGCGGCAGGCAGATGCAGGCAGGGCATCCAGCGCCAATGCAAGGCAAGTAAACCACCAAAAATGACAAAAAGGATGAATCCGAAATGGAGGAGAACAAGCAGTTCAGCGACGATCAGATAGAACACGCAGCCCCCCAGATTCATTGTCCGACGGTAGAATCTCAGTAATGCAGCAACTCAACGGGTGCGCACCTCGTACCAGTTTGCCGTTCGTTTCACCAGATGGACCACTGACAGCATCACCGGCACTTCGATCAGCACTCCAACCACGGTGGCCAGCGCCGCGCCGGATTCGAATCCAAACAGACTGATGGCCGTGGCGACCGCCAACTCGAAGAAATTGGATGCGCCGATCAATGCCGACGGACCTGCCACGCAATGCGCCTCGCCGAAACGGCGGTTGAGCCAATATGCCAGCGCCGCATTGAAGTACACCTGGATGGTGATGGGCACGGCCAGCATCAGGATGACGAGTGGCTGCCCGGCGATTGCCTTGCCCTGGAAGGCAAACAGCAGCACCAATGTCAGCAACAGCGCAGAGATCGACCATGGGCCGATCTTCGCCAGTGCTGCATCGAACACCTGCCGGCCTTTCGCCAGAAGCAGCTTGCGCCAGATCTGCGCCAGCATCACCGGTACGACAATGTACAGCACCACCGAGGTCAGCAACGTATCCCACGGCACGACGATCGAAGACAGGCCCAGCAGCAGCGCCACAATGGGGGCGAAGGCGAAAATCATGATGGTGTCGTTCAGCGCGACCTGACTCAGGGTGAAGAGCGGCTCGCCATTCACCAGCCGGCTCCATACGAACACCATTGCAGTACAGGGCGCAGCAGCGAGCAGGATCAATCCCGCAATATAGCTGTCGATCTGTGCTTCCGGCAAATAGCGCGCAAACAGGTGGCGGATGAATATCCAGCCCAGGAGCGCCATGGAAAAAGGCTTCACCGCCCAGTTGATGAACAGCGTCACCCCGAAGCCGCGCCAATGCTTTTTCACCTCATGCAGTGTTGCGAAGTCGATGCGAAGCAGCATGGGAACGATCATGATCCAGATGAGGAGCCCCACCGGGATATTGACCCTGGCGACCTCCAGACCCCCAAGCCATTGGAATGGCGCGGGCAGCCATTGACCAAGCGCAACACCGACGACGATGCACAGAAGAACCCAAACGCTGAGATATCGCTCGAAGACGCTCATGACTTCATTTCCTCCAAGCTCGATCCTGAAACCATTTCCAGCAAACGCTTTACGCCAACGGGCTCTTCCTTGCGCAACGGAACGACCGCGTAGCGCTGCGCATGTCGGTCTGCCACGGCACGGATTGCCTGCAGCTCGTTCGCGGCCCGCTGGAGCAGCAGGGGCGACCTGGCAGACGCCGCCGCCACGCTGCTATTGATGACCCATGCCCAAGGTTCGATACCGGCCCTGCGTAAATCGGCTTGCAGGTTTGCCGCTTCGAGCACAGGAGTGGTCTCCGCCAGCGTTACGATGAGCACCCTGGTTTGCTTTTTGTCCTGCAATTGCATCATGGGTGTAGTGTAGTGCAAGGTAGTGCTGCCCATCTGGCGGGTCATTTCACGGTGGTAGGCGCCGGTCGCATCGAGCAGCAACAGCGTATGGCCCGTTGGCGCAGTATCCATCACCACGAATTTCCTGCCTGCCTCGCGGATGATGCGGGAGAAAGCCTGGAACACGGCAATTTCCTCGGTGCAGGGCGAACGCAGGTCTTCCTCCAGCAGGGCGCGCCCCTCGGCATCCAGATGGGCTCCTTTGGTTTCCAGAACATCCTGCCTGTATCGCTCCGTCTCCGCGTGCGGATCGATGCGGCTCACCGTCAAATGTTGCAGCGTGCCGCTCAAGGTTTCGGCGAGGTGAGCAGCCGGATCAGACGTGGTCAGGTGAACGGGCAGGCGACGGTTGGCGAGTTCAACTGCAATGGCCGCGGCCAGTGTGGTTTTGCCTACGCCCCCTTTGCCCATCAGCATGACCAGCCCATGCCCCTCCCGGGCGATCTCGTCCACCAGTTCGGCGAGACCGGGTTCGTTCAGTTCCATTGAGGATTCAACGCGCAGGTCGCCATGCGGCTGCGCGTCATTGAACAAGTGACGCAAGGCTTCCAGCCCGACCATGTTGAAGGATTTCAGCGTCACCCGGTCTGTGGGCAAATTCTTCAATACAACAGGGATATGTTCGAGCGCAGCCTGTTCTCGCGCATGGATGGCTGCAGCCAGGGGGTCGGCATCAGCCTCCCCGGAGGGCAGGATGCCGTTGATGACCAGATATTGCTGATTCAGGCCGATGGCGGCAAGTTCCTCGTGTGTGCGCGCCGCTTCGCGCAACGTTGCCTCCTGCGCTCGCGCGACAAGAACGAGCCTGGTGCGGCTGCTGTCGCTCAACGCGTCCACGGCGGACTGGTACTGCTCACGCTGCTTGTCCAGCCCGGCCAGCGGGCCGAGACAGGATGCATCTCCCTTTCCAGACTCAAGAAAGCCGCTCCATGCACCGGGCAGTTGCAGCAAACGGATCGTATGGCCGGTCGGGGCGGTATCGAAAACGATATGGTCGAAATCTACAGTCAGAACGGAATCGTTGAGCAGCGCCGTGAACTCGTCGAACGCGGCAATCTCCGTGGTGCAAGCGCCGGACAGCGACTCCTCGATGCCGTCGACGACATCGTCGGGCAGCAATCCGCGGACCGGCTTGACCAGTCTGTCGCGATACGCCTGAGCTGCGGCCTGCGGATCGATTTCCAGCGCGGACAAATTCGGTACAGAGGGAATGACCGAGATCCGGTTGCCGATGGTGATGCCGAACACCTGCCCGACATTGGAAGCAGGATCGGTGCTTACCAGCAACACCCGCTTGCCCGCTTCGGCAAGCTGGAGCGCCGCGGCGCATGCGATGGAAGTCTTGCCGACGCCGCCCTTGCCGGTAAGGAAAAGGAAACGCGGTGCGTTTTCGAGAAACTTCATGGCATCCCCATCCTGAAAGATCAGCAGCACTTCCTGCCGGAGCAACATTCTGCAGCCGGATCTGCTTCAACGGGCAGGTTTTGAATGCCAGCCCAACGCGCCAGATCGGCACGGCTGGGATAACGACCGGCCAGCGCCACTTCACCGTCCACCAGGATCAGCGGCAATGCATCCTTTCCGGATCTTTCCAGAAAATCGCGCACCAACCGATTGTTGGCAAATTCCATCGGCTGCTGTGCGAGATTGTAGCGCTGGATTTCCGCACCTTGCTGTCTGGCCCAGTCGACATCGGCTGCAAACGTGACCAGGTTTTGGTCTACATCCACGCCGCAAACGCCCGTGCTGCAGCACATTGCGGGATCGAATATCTCTATCTTGCTCATGATTGCCTCCTTGCCTAATCCTGGATGCGGCCGATCTCGGCCATCTTTTCCTTCAGAGTCATCTTGTCCAGCTTGTCGATGGGCAAGGCCATGAAGAGCTGGATGCGGCGCGAGAGTTGTTCGAAGGCGCGTTTGAATGCGGTGCGACGCGCCTCCATATCCTCGATGTGCGCGGGGTCGGGAATGCCCCAATGTGCCGTGGCAGGATGCCCGGGCCAGATTGGACAACTTTCACCTGCGGCGTTGTCGCACACGGTGAAGATGAAATCGATGTCGGGCGCGCCCGGTGCCGCGAATTCATCCCAGCTCTTGCTGCGCAATCCTTCGATGCTGAAACCTCTTTCCTGCAGCAGTTCGATGGCGCCCGGGTTCACGCGTCCGGCCGGCTTTCTGCCGGCGCTGTATGCCTTGAACTTTCCCTTGCCCAGCGAATTGAACAGCACCTCGCCGAGGATGCTGCGCGCGGAATTGCCGGTACACAGCACCAGCACGTTGTATTGTTTCTCCGTTGTCACTTCAATTCCTCCAAATGTCCAATCAACACAATTTGCGCGGCGCACACTGCGTCGCATCTCCTGCACAGCAATTCTCGGTTAGGTAATTCACCAGATTATCCATTTCCGGGTAGTTGGCGCTGTAAATGACAAAACGCCCCTCGGTGCGCGATTTCACCAGACCGGCGTGCGCCAGGGTCTTCAGATGAAAAGACAGCGTGGCAGGCTGAATGCCCAACTTCTCGGCAATGGCTCCTGCAGCCACGCCCTCCTGACCCGCTTGCACCAGCAGCCGAAATACGGCCAGCCGTGATTCCTGTGCCAATGCCGCCAGGGCTTCGACGGCTGTTTCAACCTTCATTGCAGACTCCATATGTTTCGACGTTTTTAATAATATCGAAATAATATCC
>JABEVD010000174.1 GCA_013044025.1 Burkholderiales bacterium | reverse complement strand
TTCGCCTTCGCCGGGCAATGCCTTGCCGATCCTGCCAAGCCGCCCATCCGCATCGTGTCCACCCCCAATCCTTCGGTTCTGCCGCTCCTTCTGGCCATGGCGAACCATCCTGATCTGCCGGTACAGCTCGAACCGGTTGGGCAAGGCTCAGAAATCGGCAAAGCGTTTTCCCGGGGCGGCGCGGAAGGCCTCGTGTCGATGACCTGGGTTGCCGCGTTGCAGGCGATTCGCGGGGTAGCGCCGGATCTCAGGCTGGTTTCCGTCGATTACTGGCGAGGATTTTTTACGCTCGCCCCATCTTCGGCACATCTCTCCAGACTCGCCGACCTTGGCGGGCGGAACCTGCTGATCAGCGGCCCTGTCGGAGGAGGGCGCGACGGCGGCCCGGATCTCCTTTTCCAGGCGCTGATGAAGCGGCAGGGATTCGATCCTTCCAGGCATTCGGAAAATACGGTTCAAATCACCCTCGGGGGCGACAGGATTTCCGTGATACGCAGGTTCTATCCCAGCGGAAACCTCATCGTGTATTACCTTCCCGCAATGGAAGCGGCAAAGGTCCTGGTTTCCGGGGCGAAGCTCGATGACGGGAGCGGCATTCCGGAGCGTAGCCTGCCTGCGAGCGCTCTATTCATGGCCGATCCTGCTGCAAGCGGCATCGTCATGGAAGGGCGGATGCAGGGCGCGAGCATGGAAAAAATCATCGACGTGCAATCCGCATTTTCGGGCTTTTCCGGATGGAGGGAGGGAGAGCTGCCGCTCGGGGGATTGAGCCTGCGCGCTGCCGTTCTTGCGGATCCTTCCCGCGCCGGGGATGCGCATCGCATCGTGGAGGCTTACGAGGAGGCTGCCGAAGAAATCATGGCCGCACGCGGCCGGCCTTTCAGGATGATGCGGGTCGCCTCGGCGATTTCTGCAGGAGTACAGAAATATTACGGCCAATACGGCATGCGTCTTCCGGTGATGGTGCTGGCCTCGGCCCTCAGAAACGGGGACCTGATTTACCGCACCGACATCAAGGTGGGGGACATGATTCCGGATCTCGAAAGATTCGACGAAGAAATGACGGGAAGCGCTCCGCCCGCTTCGTTCTATGCAGGGGGAAATTCCGGAAGCGCTTTCATCCGCTCTCCTTCGACCTGACAAAATCAGAACTCATTCCATTTCAACAAATTGCAATTGACATCGGCGGCTTCAGGGTTACAATTTCGCAAAGACCGTTTCTGAACCATGCGGCCAGGCGAAATTCCGGGATCGGGGAATTCCGATCCGTCCTGCATCAGGAGAAATGCATGTCATAACCAAAAGTAAGCGGACTTTCAGGCAATGAAATCTACTGCATGCGGCTCAAGGGGCTCGTTCCCGAAGGCATCGTGGTCGGAAACAGCGTGCAGTCGATGGGCTTTCTCTCCGGCGTCACTTCCGCATTTCGCGGCGTTCTGGGAGGCGAGATTCCGGAGGTGACCGGGATGATCCATTCCGGACGGGAAGCCGCCCTCGAACGCATGGTTCAGGAAGCGCAGCGGGAGGGAATCCAGGGTGTCGCAGGAGTCACTTCCGAATTGAGGAATCTGGAAGGAAACACCGAATTCCTCTTCGTGGGTTCGGGAGTCAATGGTGGCGGGCATTTCACCAGCGCGGGGGACGCCCAGGAACTCTATTGCCATATGGATGCGGGTTACAAGCCATTGTCGTTCGCTTTCGGCAACATCGCCTATTCCGTCGGCGTGGGGGGAGGAATTCTCGGATCGTTGAAAACCATGGTGCGGGGGGAAATCGAGGAATTCAGCAACGTCTTCAATGCGACCCGTCATCAATGTCTGGAACGACTGGTCGATCAGGCAAGCAAGGTCGGCGCCAACTCCGTGGTGGGCGTGCGCACTTCGGTCATGAGGTTCGCAGGCTTCCATGAAATGTACATGACGGGCACCGCGGCGAGGAATCCATGGTTGCCTTCGAATGCATCGCCCGTCACGAGCGATCTCACCGGAGAGGAAATGTGGTCGATGACGAGCCTGGGCTATTTTCCGGTCAAGTTGCTCATTTCGACCTCCGTCTACTCGCTCGGACTCGTGGGCGGACTCAAGGCTGCATTCAAGGGCCTGGTCAGGGGGGAGATCAGCGACCTCACCACGCTGATCTACGATGCGAGGGAAAACGTCTTCGAAAGGCTGAAATCGGACGCCGCTGTGGCAGGCGCGGACGAAGTGATCGGCATCAAGACCTACATCGTCGAGATCGGCTCGAGCCTGGTCGAAATCGTCGCGGTCGGCACCGCAGTCAGAAAATCACCGGATGCGAAGGTATTGACGCCGGCGCTTCCAGTCCAGGCGGTCATCCGCGACAAGGATACCTGGATGAGCGGAGAGGGCGGTTTCGCGCTTCAGTCGACCCGGGCGGGCGGATAGGCGGAAAAATTCCCTTCCGGCCGTTCTTTTGCCTAGTGAACAACGCTTTTGCCGATTCCGTCTTCCACTCCGGAAGATGCGTTTTTTTCAACCGGGAAGATCCCCCAGTCGATGGCGGACAGGTTGTCCCTGAAAAGCTTGTTGATGGCGAGGGCAAGATGGTGGTCGAGCGACAGGTTCAATGTCTGGTTGGTGGGTAACTGAAAACCAAGCAACAGCGCGCCATCCACGACATTCGTCACGAGGCCGGTGACCAGCAAAGGCTGCTCGCCGATCGGGTATGTGGCGGCGGAAGATGAAAAAGGCGTCCGGTAATCCGATTTTTCGATCACCTCATTGCGCTTGAATTCGCCCACGGCGCGCAAGGATTCTTGCGCAATGGCGGGATATTCCCGCTCCAGATTGATCCGGATGATGGATTCAAGCTGGGCCAGCACCTTGATGGATATGGCGCGCGTCAATATCAGCCTGAACTCGGCACTGTCTGAAGTGTTGAACCTGAACAGCACCCGGTCCTCGACCGGAATGTATGCAAAATTGATCTGATGGATATTCATGGTCAGGTGAGTTTCGATGGGTATTTTCCGGTTACAGCGCGAGGATCACGCTGGACGCGGAAAAGAGCGCGCAGGCTTCCATCCCTTCGGCAAGGCCGAGCTTTCCCAGGGTTTCGTGGGTGACGATGGAGGTGACGGTCTTTTCGCCGTCGAGCGCCAGGACCACTTCGGAATTCACGGCGCCTTCGTGGATGCGCTTCACTTTCCCGCAAAGCCGGTTCTCCGCGCTGAACTTTCCGGAAATTTCGGTGGTGAGCATCACCGATGGCGCCTTGACGAGGGCATAGACTTCCTTCCCGACTGCAAGACCCAGCAAATCGGCGCTCTCCAGGGTGACGACGGCGGCGACTCCGATTTTCTCGTCGATGCCGATCCGCACATCTGCGTTCACCGCGCCCCGGGTGAGCTTCGTGATCCTGCCGAAAAACTGGTTGCGCGCGCTCGTTCTCATCGAGAACCTCCTGACGATCTGCTGAAAGGCATCGAAATGCTCCATTTTCGCGACGAGCGTATCGATGATGTTCTGGTATTCGGTCTCGCCTTGCCTGAACAGGGCGACGATCTTTCTGCCATGCTCCGTGAGCGCCGTGCCGCCACCGTGCCGCCCGCCTGTGGTGCGCACCACGAGCGGTTTTTCCGACTGGTTGTTCATCGCGTCGATCACGTCCCAGGCGCCCTTGTAGCTCATCCCCACAGCCTTGGCAGCCGAATTGATCGAGCCGCAGGATTCGATCGCCTCCAGCAATTCGACGCGCTTTCCCCCGAGGAAGGATGTTCCGTCCTTCTCCAGAAGCAGTCTGGCTTTCAGTCCGGATTTTTTATTTTCCATGTTTCAATCCTGCCAGGTGAAAGCGGGTTTTTCTTTCGCTCGACTGGCGCCTTGGTTGAAAATCCTGCAGCGCAGGGCTCAGTGCAGGATAGAAGCCTTTCCGCAGCATTTCTTGAATTTCTTTCCGCTGCCGCAGGGACAGGGATCGTTTCGCCCGATTTTCGGATGTTCCCTTTGGTAGGTTCTCGCCAGATCGAGCTCGCGGATGGCTTCGCGATACGGAAGCCAGAAGCGGTAAATCGCGGCGAGACAATCCGGGATCTGCAAGGTCAGCTTTTCCCTTTCTTCAGGAATGTCCATCCGCGCATATTCCTCTTCCGAAAGTTCTTCGCTTCCCAGCAGGCGGATCGGTTCCATCCATTCCAGGCCGCGAGGGTCGTCGAAGAGCGCCTGCCAGTCCTGGCGGTTGAGATCCAGGCCCCTCATGAATCCATATGCCCACAACTCTCCATCCACATGCTCCCCGGATTCGTCCTGATAATAATCGAAAAAGGGCGCGTGGGTGTCCGGATCCAGCTCGATGCTGCGGATGATGCCGTTGTAGTGACCGATGATCAGCCCCATGATCCGTTTCGCTTCCTCCATGCTTGCGAAGGCAGGAGCGTCTTCTTCGCGGTCCCCCCAGATCCCCGGATACCAGCTGGTTGCGGGAAGGGAGGTCGGTCCGACGACGATGGCGGTCATGTATCCGTCCAGCATGTCGAGCGACATGGTCTTGTCAGAGACGGCTTCCGACATCAGGAAATCGTCGAGCTCCATCCATTCTTCTTCCGTATTGGAATCCTCCAGATCCTGCGATGCAGCGTCCATTTCCCCGGATGGTTCTCCGACCAGAACCCCGATCCCCTCTTCCGCGACGGTTCTGAAGAATTCTTCAAGGGCAGCCTGATCCGTTTCGAACGTTTCGTCCCAGACCGTGGAATTGCCGTGCATGTCCACCGCCTCCAGCGTCCAGGGAGTTCCCTCCATCCTGTAGATGTAGATTTTTACGGTCTGACCGTTTTCGCTGTAGGTCTGCTGCAATGGCGAGTAGATGAGGTCTTGCATGGAAATTCCGGAGAAGAGCGTGATGTCCAATCATATGACAGTGCATCGCGTGGCGCAAATTCCTGGAAAGAAGGATTTGATCTCGGCAAGCGGAAGAATTAACATCCTCCTCCGTCGCTCCCGGATGATCCATGCAGCCGGGAATATTCCGTTCCCTCTTCCAGGAGATCCACCATGCGCATCCTTTTCCTGCTCGCCGCGCTCCTTACCATTTCCAGCAACGGATATGCACAGGTGCCTTCGCAGTTGATCAGCTATCTTTCCCGTCCGGAACAGGCCAGGGTGATCGACAATTCCTTCGTGACCACATGGAAATTGTCCTTCGGCAATTGCCGGCACCTGAGCGCAAGCGGCAGAAGCCTGACCACTTACGGCGACATCCGCTTCGACGGTGCAGGCAATCCGGTGCAAGGTGCCTGGAAAATCTTCTCGGAGATTTCAGGCTGCGGACAAAGCCATCGGCTCACCACCTTCTTCGTCGCGAACAAGGAAGTGCAGGTCATTCCCATGTTGCCTGGCGACACGATGACCGACCCGCTCCTGCAGCGGGACGCGATCGGCAATACCCTCCTCGCGGCGGCGATGATCAAGCCTGCCGGCTGCAAGCAGATCAGGGTGATCGACACCAAATTCGTCTCCTTCGGGCCGAAGAGCAAAAACTCCCTTCCGGGGCGGGACGGCAGAAGCTGGAACGAGGAATGGACCGTCAGGGCATGCAGTCAGACCGGGATTGCGAAGATCGCTTTCATTCCGGATTCAACCGGCACCACGATTCAGGTCGCTCCGGTGAAACCGCTGAACGGTTCTTCCCGCTGAATGGCGGATTCGATGCGGTCAGGACAGGAATCCGCTTCGAAGGGATTCTGTCCACCGCAAATTCCATGCATGAAAGAAAAAGTCAACAAGGCGGAGCATTTTTCGCCTCGTTTCATATCCTTCTGTTTCGTTTGAGTAATTTTTTTGCCAGAAAAAGCGGCAGGGGCGCGGCCCCCCTTGATTTCGGCCGGTCTCCGGTTCTTATTCATCCCTTTTAAACAAGGTTATCCACAGAAAAAGTGGATAGCTGGTTTTCCTCCGAACTATCCGGTGCTTGGCGTGGATTTCTCGAATCCGGATCATGAAGGCCGACAGGAGAAGAAGGGAATGCAGCGAACCCGGGCAAGGCGCGCTTTTCCTCACTCCGGAAATGCATAGAAATGTTCCCGGAACAGCGCAGCGCATGCGCTCACCACTTCCGGATCGTAGAGCGTTCCGCGCTTTTCTTCGATTTCCCGAAGCGCCTCATCGACACCGAGCGCTGACCGGTAAGGTCGATGGAAAGACATCGCCTCCATCACGTCGGCAACCGCCAGGATTTTCGCTTCGAGCATGATTTCGTCTCCCTTCAGACCCGCGGGATAGCCGCTTCCGTCCAGCCTTTCGTGGTGCTGCAGCACGATCTCCGAGATCGGCCAGGGAAAATCGATCGATTTCAGGATGTCGCTTCCGTTTTTCGGGTGCTGTCTGATGAGATTGAATTCGAGATTGGTGAGTTTTCCCGGCTTGCTCAGGATTTCCGCCGGGATCCTGATCTTGCCCACATCATGCACCACGCCGGCGAGACGGATCCCCTCGATTTTTTCCTCGCCAAGCCCCATCTGCTCCGAAATCGCCGCAGCAAGATGAGCGACATGGCGCTGATGCCCCGCAGTATAAGGGTCGCGCATTTCGACGGTGGAGGCGATCGCGGCAATGGAGTAGAGCAGGCTGCGCCTTAGCTTTTTCTCGCTCTCCTTCAGTGCCTCGGTCCTCTCCAGGATCAGCTCTGCCAGGTGGTTTCTCAGGCGGTTCAGCTCGATATGGGTTTTCGCCCGGGCGAGCAGTTCGTCCCTCTGGTAGGGCTTGGTGACGTAATCGACTCCCCCCACCGAAAACCCTTTCACTTTCTCTTCCGATTCGGATGCTGCGCTCACGAAAATCACGGGCACGTCCTTTGTGGCGGGCATCGCTTTCAGGCGCCTGCATACCTCGAATCCGTCCATTTCAGGCATGCGGATGTCGAGGAGAACGAGATCGGGCGGATTCATTTCGGCTGCGCGCAGCGCAAGTTCACCGTTGATCGCGGAGCGCACCTCGTATCCTTCCGATTTCAAAAGATCCGTGAGCAGCTTGAGTGCATGCGGCGTATCGTCTACGGCGAGTATGCTTCCCTTCATTTCAGTTCCCGAGTTCCTGCAGGATGACAGGATAATTATAGTTTTCGACGAGCCTGGAAAGCGCCCTGAAGAGTTGCGGATCTCTGCTAGAGATCTTTTCCAGCGCCGATCCGATGCGCCCGCTCTCCAGGCTCTCCAGCGCGGCCTTCAGTTCTTCCCGCAATTGGACCGGAAGAGCGGAAAGCATTCCCTTCGCGAGTACGATTTCCTTTTCCTCGAGGTTCTCCCCTTCGTAGACATATTCGACCCCGAGTTGCCTTTTCAGGCAGTCGTAGATTTCGTTGAACCGGTATGGCTTTCTCACGAAATCGTCCATCCCCGCCGATAGCAGTTCCTCTTTCTGCTCCTTGAATGCGGATGCGGTGACGGCAACGATCTTCGTCTTCTCCCCTCCGGGCATTTTCCGTATTTCCCGGGTCGCCTCGATCCCGTCCATTACCGGCATTCTCCTGTCCATCCAGATGAGATCCGGGTGCCATTTGTCGAAGATCTCGACCGCTTCCTTGCCGTTTTCAGCAATCCTGGTATCGAGCCCGATCCTTTTCATGAGCTGCAAAAGCAGGAGCTGGTTTTCCTTCTGGTCTTCCACGATCAGGATGTTGAGACGGGGAGAATCCGGCGCAAGCCCTGCGATCTCCCGCTTCTCTTCGCGCCTCCTGGTGTCGATCTCGCTCTCCTGGATGTTTTCGACCGGCAGCTCCACCCTGAAAACCGAGCCTTTTCCGAAAGTGCTTTCGAAGCCGATTTTTCCGCCCATCAGTTCCACATACTGTTTCGTGATGGAAAGCCCGAGCCCGGTTCCCTTCTGAATGGCCGATTCGCCGAACTGCACGAAAGGCTGGAAAAGCATTTTCTGGTCTTCTTCCCGGATACCGACTCCGGTATCCTCCACTTCGACGAGGAGATGCATCTGCGCATTGGTTTTCACTCCGAGGCGCAGCGTGACGCCGCCCTGATCGGTGAATTTCACCGCGTTTCCGACCAGGTTGATGATCACCTGGCGGAGTCTCGCCTCGTCCCCGCGGATGAATCTGGGAAATTCCGAGGACTGGTCGATGAGCAGCCTGAGCCCTTTTTCTCGCGCCCGCACCTGCATCATGTCGATGACGTCCCTGACCAGATTGCCCAGGTCGAGCGGCTCGTTCTCCATTTCTATCCTGCCCGCTTCGATCTTCGCCATTTCAAGCACGTCATTGATCAGGGTGAGCAGGTGTTCGCCGCTCCTTGCGATGATGTCCAGGGTATCCCGTTGCGAATCGGATAGCGCGCCATCCTTGCGCATCAGACTCGAGAAACCGAGGATGGAATTGAGCGGGGTGCGCAATTCGTGGCTCATGCTGGCGAGAAAAACGCTCTTTGCCCGGTTCGCGGCTTCCGCTGCATTTCTCGCCAGCACCAGGTCCGCGGTGCGCTGCTGCACTTCATCTTCAAGGTGGTCCTTGTAGCGCCTCAGCTCCTCTTCCGCCTGTTTCCTCTCGGTGATGTCCCTTGCCGCCGCGAAAACGCCGAGCACGGCACCCGAATCGTCCCTGAAAATGCTCGCGTTGTAGAGCACATCGGTGACTCGCCCTTCCCGGTGGCGGATCGCGAGGGGATAGTCCGTGACATAGCCCTTTTCGAAGACCTGAAGATAGCCTTCGCGCGCCTTTTCAGGCTCCGTGAAATAATCTGAAAAATCGGTCCCGACCAGATCCTTCCTGGATCTTCCGGTGGCCGATTCCGTCGCGCGATTGACGTCCGTGATCTT
>JABEVD010000023.1 GCA_013044025.1 Burkholderiales bacterium | reverse complement strand
GGCGGGGAAGTCCAGTTGAACTGGAATCCGGAGGAGGATTCCAGGCTTTCCGCAGGAGTTGCCCATGAAGTCATCACGGGAAACTATCCGGAAACCTACAATCAGTCGATGCCGAAAAACAGCGTGAACCTCATCGCTATGCATCGCTTCCCGGGCAGATTCGAGACGAGCTGCGTCTATACCAGGCAGGGGGGCGTGAATGCGCTCGGCCCCGCGCAATACATCGGCGGTTACAGCCGGGTCGATTTGCGGATTGCGAAGGGAATGAGCCTTGCCGACCAGTCCGCCGAGATCGCGCTCGTGATCCAGAATCTCATGAATACGCCATATGCCGAGTTCAGGACGCTCAACGTGTTCGACCGGCATGTCTTCGTGACGTTCAGTGTCGGCATGTAGATGAAAAGGAATTCCATTTTCTGGCTGCTGGCATGGATGCTGTCCGGGCCGGCATACTGCGCTCCGCTGAAAGTGTATTTTCTCGCGGGAATCCACTCGCACATCCCGGCTGAAACCTTTGCCGCCGTGCGCAAGGCGATCGAGTCGGGGACGGGTGCGAAAGTATTCGATCATCCCTTCGCAGGAAACTTCCAGGAAAATTCCCTGATCGTCGCATTCGGCGTGGATGGGGCGAAGGCTGCCGAAAAACTCGATCCAAGCATCCCCGTTCTGGACATTTTCATCCCGGCCCGAAGCTATCTTGCCGTCGGGCAGACGAGAGAAGGAATTTCCGCGATCTATATAGACCAGCCGATCGAACGGCAGTTGCGCTTCATCCGTCTTGCCCTGCCGCAAAGCAGCAGGGTGGGGGTTCTTCTCGGACCGGATTCGCGCAGTCTTCTCCCAGGAATTCGTCAGTCGGCCGAGCATGCGAAACTGGAAATCGTCCCGGAAGAGCTTTCCGATCCTGCGAATCTTTTCGTGAGACTGCGCAGCCTGCTTTCGAGGTGCGATGTCCTGCTTGCCGTGCCGGATCCGCTCGTGTACAACGGCGAATCGATCAGCGGAATCCTGCTGACCGCTTACCGGCACGGGATTCCGCTCGTCGGATTCTCGGCTTCCTACGAGAAGGCGGGCGCGTTGCTAGCGCTGTATTCCACGGCGGAGCAGATCGGAACCCAGGCCGTGGAATTCATCCTGGATTATGTCAGGACGGGAAAAATGCCGCCCCCTGCCTATCCCGTCTACTTCACGGTGGGCGTGAACCGGTATGTGGCGAGATCCATGGGGATGGATATGCCGGATGAATCGATGCTGGAAGAAAAAATGAGCCGGGAGGTGCCATGAAGAAATGGGGAATCCGGAAAAGGATCATGTTCCTCGCTTTGCTGCCCGGCTTCATGATCCTGGTGCTGCTCATCCTGTATTTCACGGCAACCCGTTTCGATGCCCTCGACGACTCGCTCGAAAACAGGGGGAAATCGATCGCAAGACAGTTGGCTCCTGCAAGCGAGTATGGCGTGTATTCAGGCAATATGGCCATCCTGCAGAAAATGGTCGAATCGACCCTGATGGAACCGGATGTGAGCGCGGTCGAGATCGTCGACCGCGCAGGCAACAGGCTCGCGCGAGCGGAAAGATCCTCAGAACCCGCGCAAAAAGAGATCCAATTCGAAGCGAACATCCTCAAAAGCCAGACCCGCCTCGACGATTATCCCGACAGCCGGCAGGAGCCGGGGAAAACGGACGTGATCGGCAAGGTCAGGATCAGGATGTCCAGGATGTCGCTCATCGGGAGAAAGAGGGCGTTGCTGTTCGACGCATTCGTCATCGGCTTTTTCGGGCTGTTCGGCGCGACGGTGCTCGCGATCAGGATCAGCCGTAGCGTCACTGATCCCATATTGAGGCTTGCCGATACCGTGGAAAGGCTGGGGAAGGGGGAGCTCGATACGCTTGTTGCAGTGGATTCGGGAGGGGAACTCGAGGTGCTCGAAGAAGGCGTGAGGGCGATGACCGCCCGCCTCAGGATCATGGTCGAGAAAATGGAGAATTACAGCCACGAACTCGAGGAGGAAGTGAAGCGCAGGACGGCCGAGCTGGAACGCCTTTCCGTCACGGACGAGCTCACCGGACTATATAACCGGCGCCATCTCAATCGCATGATGCAGGAAGAGCTGGCGAGAAGCCTCCGATATGGCACGGATCTTTCGCTTTGTCTGGTGGACGTGGATCATTTCAAGAAGGTCAACGACTGTTTCGGGCATCAGACAGGGGACCAGGTGCTGGTAGCGATCGCCACCCTGCTCGAATCGGCGATGAGGGATACCGACAACGTGGGCAGGTTCGGTGGAGAAGAATTCGCCATTGTGATGCCCAATACCGGCCTCGACGAAGCGGTACAGGGAGCCGACAAGATCAGGCTGCTCGTGCAGAGAATGGTAATGCCGGGAGGATGCGGGATCACGGTCAGCATCGGCGTGGTGGGTTGCGTCGAATCCGGGGTGAAATCGGTGAGCGAGCTCGTAAGCCGCGCGGATCGTGCGCTTTACGAAGCGAAGGATTCGGGCAGGAATCGCGTGATCGCGGCGAGCGTTTGAGATTTTTTCACGAAACGCTTGCCAAGAGGGAAGGTCGTGTGTAGAATTCGCCCTCTCCTGCTGCTGAGGCAGCGGGAAGGGAGCTCCGGAAGTTTGGGGTGTTTCCTTGCGGGTGATGAAAATGATCTGCAAAAACAGGGGGTTGACGAAGTTGAAAAGCTCCTGTAAGATTCGGT
>JABEVD010000173.1 GCA_013044025.1 Burkholderiales bacterium | reverse complement strand
GTTCCGGAAAGAAGGTGCATCCATCTGTTCTCACGCGAACCGGGCTGCCTCGGAAGCTCAACCATCAGGCCTTTTCCTGCCAGTTCTTCGAGGAAGCTCTCCACCGAGGAAATGTCCGCGAAGCGGTGCAGGCGTTCGCAGTTGATCCTGAGTTCTCCTGGGGTTTGTGGGCCGCGCAGCATCGTCATGGCCAGGATCGCGGTCGCCTGAGTCGGGATCTGCAGCACTTTTTCGAGGTTGTGGGCATAGCGCATGGCGCGTCCGCCGCTCGTCTCCACGATCAGCGACATTCCTCTCAGGTTGTCGAGCGCATCCGTGACTTCGGATTCGGATGCGTTCAGAACGGGATTCCTGCTGCTTTTCTGGTTGCATCCTGCCACCAGTGAATTGAGCGTGAGGGGATAGGAGTCGGGTACGGTGCGCTGTTTTTCCGCGAGCACGCCGAGCACACGGGCTTCCAGGGTGGACAATTCCTTCAGTGGCATCTGCGATTCCTGATCTGTTTTTCGGCATGCTAACACAATTTCAATCCCTGGATGCCATCATGGTTATTTTGCATTATACTGATAATTTTTCGCAAAAACATTACGATGATCGCAAGCATGACAGGGTTTTCCAGCGTATTCCGGGAAATCGAAGGGCGGATTTTTTCGCTCGAGATCCGTTCGCTCAACCACAGGTATTTCGATCTTCAGCTGCGTTTGCCGGACGAACTGAGATTTGCGGAGCCCCTCCTGAGGGAGAAAGTTTCCGCCGATCTGAGCCGCGGCAAGGTGGAATGCAGGCTGAGCATGAACGGCGCCATCGGGGCGGGCAAGGAGATCGATGTCCAGGTGCTGTCCAGGCTGGTCGATCTCGACAGGAGGGTTCGTGAAGCGATTGCCGGTGCGGCCAGCCTTTCGGTTTCCGAAGTGCTTTCCTGGCCCGGGATTTTCGGTCAGGAGGAATTGTCCCAGGAAGCATTGAAGGCGGAAATTTCCGGACTGATCTCCGATGCGCTGGCCGATTTCTCGGCGACGAGGCGCAGGGAAGGGGAGCGGCTGGTCGTGCTGCTGAAGGAGAGGATGGCGGAGATCCGGGGCAGGGTGGTGGAAGTCAAACCGCGGATTCCCGGGCTGATATTCGCCTTCCAGGAGAAGCTGGTCGCAAGGCTCAGGGAAGCTTCGGTCAACCAGGATGACGAACGGATCCGCCACGAACTCACCCTTTTCGCCAGCAAGATCGACGTGGACGAAGAGCTTTCCCGCCTCGGCGCGCATCTGGACGAGATGGAAAGGATCCTCTCCCGGGGCGGTGTGGTCGGAAAGCGCCTGGATTTCCTGATGCAGGAATTGAATCGCGAGGCCAATACGCTGGGATCGAAATCGGTTGACGTGGAGGTTTCCCGCGTCGCGATGGAACTCAAGGTGCTGATCGAGCAGATGCGCGAGCAGATCCAGAATATCGAGTAGCGTTTCAGGCCGTTCTGGGAAGTCTCAATTCGATCCATGAAAATCCACAAGCCGCTATTTCAGCGGCTTTTTTTATTTTTTAATGTTGCATGTCGTCTCACGCAAGCGCAAAATAAGTGTGTACCCAGGCGTGTACCCATGGAATTTATGGGAAACTTTGGGTACACACGAACAGATGCGTATTCTGTAATCCTGGAGGGCGATATGGGCAACCTGACCGACATTCAAATCCGTAACTGGATCAAGGCGAAAGAACATTTCGAGGGGAAGAGCGATGGCGACGGCCTCTATCTCCGGTTCCGTGAAGGCGATTCAGTTCCGTCCTGGCGTTTCCGTTACCGCTTCGACGGGAAGCAGCGCGTCATGAACATGGGGAGCTATGGAACGCTTTCTCTTGCAGAAGCGAGGCGCGAGGCCAAAAGGCTTTCCGCTCAAGTCGCGCTCGGGTATGACGTGGCCGGGGAAAAAAAGGAACGCAAGGCTGAGGCCCGCGCCAGGATCGAGGAGGAAAATGCAGCTATTACGGTTGCCCAGCTATGTGACGAGTATTTCGAGCGCATGATCCTGAATCGCTGGAAGCACCCCAACATCGTGCGCAGCAGGATCGAAAAGGACATCAAGCCCAGCATTGGAAAGCTCGCCATCGATGCGGTGAAGCCTCTTCATGTTGATACGATGGTTCAGAAGGTGGAGAAGCGCGGAGCGCCTTCCATCGCCAATGACGTGCTCAGGTGGGCCAAGCGGATCTTTGATTATGCGGTGAAGAGACAGATGATCTCCTACAATCCTGCTTCGGCCTTCAGCCTTGAGGATGCAGGAGGAAAGGAGAAATCCAGGGAGCGGGCTCTGTCCGCCGACGAAGTGGTGAAGCTCTTTGCCGCCATGAAGCAGGCCAGGGGCTTCAGCATCCAGAATGACATCACTATCAAGCTCCTGCTCCTGCTGGCTGTGCGGAAGATGGAACTCCTGGCGGCACGCTGGGAGGAGTTCGACCTCGAAGAGGGAGTCTGGTATCTGCCTGCAGAGCGAACAAAGACCGGGCAGGCCCTGGACATTCCGTTGCCTCGAATTGCCTTGGAATGGCTCCTTGAGTTGAAAAGGTTTGCAGGGTTGAGCGCCTGGGTTCTCCCGGCTCGCAAGATGCAGGACAGGATGCTGCCCCATGTTTGCGAATCCACGTTGAGCGTGGCGCTATCCAAGGTGAAGCATGGACTCGAGCCCTTTACCGTTCACGACCTCAGAAGAACCTGCCGCACGCATCTTGCTGCCTTCGGAGTGAAGCCGCATGTCGCCGAGAGGATACTGAATCACAAGATCAAGGGCGTGGAAGGAATCTACGACCGTCATGACTACTTCGAGGAACGCAAGGTCGCCCTGGAAGCATGGGCCTCGATGCTGCAGAAGTTCGATCGCGGTGAG
>JABEVD010000172.1 GCA_013044025.1 Burkholderiales bacterium | reverse complement strand
GGTGTGCCCGGAATGTTCTTCCTCACCGGCGTGCTTTCGATCGCTGCGATCTTCGTGGTGGCGAAGCTGGTGCCCGATCCTTCGCAGAGCGTATTCCATTCGGACACGGAAGTTTCCACTGCGAAGCTTTCCGGCGTGCTGAAAAATCCTCAGCTTTTGCGTCTCGACTTCGGCATTTTCAGCCTGCATGCCGCGCAGATGGCGATGTTCGTGATCGCTCCTTCCGCGCTGGTCGCAACCGGCATGCCGGAGAATCAGCACTGGAAGATCTATGTGCCGGTGATGGTCGCAGCCTTCGTGCTGATGGTTCCGCTCATCATCATCGGGGAAAAGAGGGGGAAGATGAAGCCGATTTTCACCGGCGCGATTTCCCTGCTGCTCGTCTCCCAGCTTCTTTTCGCAGCCTTCCTCCATTCCTTCTGGGGAATGGTGGGCACGCTCCTGCTGTTTTTCACCGCATTCAACCTGCTCGAGGCGAGCCTTCCCTCCCTGGTTTCCAAGATCGCTCCGGTTTCCGCCAAGGGAACCGCGATGGGGGTCTACAATACCTCGCAGAGCCTCGGGCTGTTCACGGGCGGCGCGGTGGGAGGCATTCTGGCGAGCTATGGCGGGCATTCGGCGGTGTTCGTATTCGGAGCCGCGATGAGCGCGATCTGGCTGCTGTTCGCCATCACCATGAAGGCGCCCCCTGTGGTGAGGACCAAGATGTTCCAGGTGAAGCAGATGGATGCCGCGAGTGCCTCGCTTCTTTCGCGCGAACTCTCGGCGCTCCAGGGCGTTTTCGAGGCGGTCGTATCCGGAGAAGAAGGGGTGGCCTATCTCAAGACCAGCATGAGCGGATTCGACGAGGAAGGAGTCATGAGGCTGGTTGGCGCCTGAACAGGACGGTGCGATTTTTTCCGGTGGACTTGGCGGAGTAAAGCGCCCGGTCCGCCTCCGCGATCAGCCTGTCCAGCTCCGAATCGTCGGCGCGGGTTGCGATCCCGATCGAGGCCGTGAAGCCGAAACTGGCGTCCTGCCCGGCCTTCACGATCCTGGCGGCAATTGCGCGGCGCAGTCTCTCCGCCACTTCGAAGGCGCGTTTCCCGTCGGTCTCCGGCAGGATGACTGCGAATTCCTCACCGCCTATTCTTCCGGGAATGTCGTTGACCCGGATCGTCTTTCTGCAGGCTTCGGCGAAAGCGGCAAGCGCCTGGTCTCCGGCCTGGTGGCCGTGGGTGTCGTTGATGTGCTTGAATCCGTCCAGATCGATCATCATCAGCGAAAGCGGCCCTCCGTAGCGATTTGCCCTTTCGCATTCGCTTTCCGCGAGTTCCATGAAATGGCGCCGATTGGGGAGACCGGTCAGCATGTCCGTCCTCGCCTGCTCGAGCAGTTGCTTCTCGAGAACGCGCCGGTCGGTGATGTCTGTTCCCAGTCCCACCAGATAGATTTTGCCGTCGATCATCGTCCTGTGGCCGGTGAAATAGTAAGGGATGCTTCTTCCGTTTCCGACCTGCAGATTCGCCTCTACGCGGGAATCGCCCTGTTCGAAAACCTCGGCAATCCTTTTTTCGATCACGATCCTGTCCTCTCCCACGAAAAGATCCAGCGCATTCGTGCCCAGCAGTTCAGCCTCGCTTCTCCCCAGCACTTCCGGGAATTGGCGGTTGACCCGGACGATATTTCCTTTTTGGTCCAGCATGTAGAAGATGCCGGGAAGGCTGTTGATGATGACGTCGGAAAATTCCTTCTGCTGCCTGAGATGTTCGGAAGCGATGCGGCTTTCCGTGATGTTTTCCTGGATGGAAACGTAGTGGGTGATTTTTCCGCCCGAATCGAAAACCGGGGAAATCGAAGCCTGGTCCCAGTAAAGTTCGCCATTCCTTTTCCGGTTGACGAATTCACCTCGCCATTCCTGGCCGGAAGAAATGGTCTTCCACATCTCCCGGTACAGTTCGCGCGCGACCATTCCTGAAGCGAGCAGGGAGGGCTTCTTTCCGATGGCTTCCTCGAAAGAATAGCCGGTGAGTTCCGTGAATTTCGGATTCACGTATTCGATGATACCCTTCGAATCGGTCACGAGAATGCACATGGGGCTGTGACTGACGGCGCTGGATAGCTTGTGGAACTCGATCTCTGCCCTTTGCCGTGCCAGCGCTTCCTGTTCGAGTTTTTTCCGGGACACATCGAGCGCTTCCGATCTGGAAGCAAGAATGTCGAAAAGGCGATTCATTGCAGGCAGGATCAGATCGAGGCGGGCGGCGGAATCATTTCCGCATCCTGCTTCAGGGGATTTTCCGGGGAAAGCCCGGTCGGTATCGGAAATGTGCAGGAGGAGCCAGCGCAAAAGGAAGGAGAGCAGGGAGGCTGCCGCCTGCAGCGGACGCTCCCCGGAATTCAACCGTGCTTCCCCGATGCGCGCGAGGAAGTCCGAGTGCGAGGCGCTGCGGAAATCGAGGCCGGAGCGGTCATCGAGTTTCGCCATCAGGCTTTCCTCGCAAGCGAAGTGGGTGTCCGCAAATTCTTCAAGCTGCTCGAGGATGCGGTCTAGACCATCCGGGGAAAAGGAATCGGACAACAAAACGGAGCCGAGAGAATTGATCAGTCCGACCAGGGATCGGTGCTGCCTGTCCATCTCTTCGAGCCCGGTTTCGAACCGGGGATCCCATTCGAAAATGACCGCTTCTTCAGACATGTGATTCAACCTGACGAATATCGTTTTCCGATTCTAGCAGGTCGAACCGGGCCGAAGCCAGTATCCCTGTCGCGAAAGCCTGCAGTGGGATAAAATGTCGAATACGTGAAATGAAGGAGAAGCTCGAGATGGCATCAGTGAACAAGGCGATATTGATCGGAAACCTGGGGAGCGACCCGGAAGTGCGCTATTCTCCCGATGGCTCCGCCATCGCGAATATCCGGATTGCCACGACGGAATCCTGGAAGGACAAGAGCGGCGAGAAGCAGGAAAAGACCGAATGGCATCGCGTGGTGTTCTACGGACGGACTGCCGAAGTGGTGGGCGAATACCTGAAAAAGGGAAGCGCAGTTTATGTGGAAGGCAGGATCCAGACCCGGAAATGGCAGGACAAGGACGGCCAGGACCGCTACACCACCGAAATCGTGGGAGACAGGATGCAGATGCTGGGCGGAAGGGGAGGAGCGAGCTTCGATTCGCAGGATTCAGCGCCCCCTTCTTCCGGACGCAGTCAGCCCCAATCCAGACCCGCTCAACAGAAGGGCGGATTCGACGACATGGACGACGACATTCCGTTCTGATTGAGTCATGGTTGTTAACAAAAACCCGTATCCATATTGTGGTTACGGGTTTTTTGTTGCGATCAGGAATCGGATCAGGATTTAAACTCTTTCCAGATCAGTGTGTTGC
>JABEVD010000171.1 GCA_013044025.1 Burkholderiales bacterium | reverse complement strand
GCAATTATAATGGCTTCGGCCGCTGACGGCAATCACGCCGTGGCCGGGCGGGTCCGGATGATGATGTCGAGTCCCTCGAAAATCCGGTCGGAAGGCATGGGAGGCAGGGAAGGCAACGATACTTCGGATGCATCGATATCGTGCAGTTCGCCCGTCACGACGTCGTAAAAATGGTGATGCGCGCTGGTGTTCGCATCGTACAGGATCTTGGTCGGATCGACGATCACTTCGCGGATCAGGCCCTTCTGCACGAACAGGCTCAAGGTATTGTAGACCGTGGCTTTGGAGACCATGGTTCGGTGCGAATTCACCATCGCGAGGATCTGGTCCGCAGAAGGATGCATCGTGCAGGAAAAAATGGCTTCCGCGATCTTGATCCGCTGCGAAGTCGGAGAAATGCCGTAGCTTCTCAGGCTGGATACGATGGAATGTGAGTTGGCGGTATTCATGGTTTGAAGAATAGCACTCGCATTCGCATGCCGCACCTGTCAACTCTGACAGGTGTTTTACGTGAGGGCGGAGGAAAGCATCCTTGCGCATTCCGGGGCCATCGTGACTCCGTAGCGGAAATGTCCGCAGTTGAGGTAGAGGTTGGGAATTTCCGGATGCCTGCCGATGGTGGGGAGATTTCCGGGAGAGCCGGGTCTGAGCCCAGCCCAGTGGCGGACGGGCTGCAAATTTTCCAGTCCCGGCAGCATCTCGGCCGCCTTGCGGTGCAACTGTCTGCCAACTTCCGCCGAAACCGACTTGTCGAATCCCGCATATTCCAGCGTGCTGCCGACGAGAAGATGCCCGTCCCTTCTGGGGACGAGATAGATTTCATCCCTGAGAAGAATGGTGTCGGTGAGCCCCGGCGCATCGAAGAGCAGCATCTGTCCCCTGACCGGGTAGATTTCCGGGCTGGAAAATGCCGGTTCGAGCAGCACCCGGCTCCATGCTCCCGCGCAAACGACAAAGTTGCCTGCGGCGAATCTTTCCCCTTTCGATGTGAGGAGCGCGCTGATGCGATCGCCGCATCTCTCGAAGGATGCGACTTCATGGTGAGTGAGGATGGAAACGCCCATTTTTTCGAGCGCGGCCCGGAGCGAGCGGATGAGTCTTGGATTCCTCACCTGCGCGACATCGGGGAGCATGAATCCGTCGTCGAGGGCAAGGTGGGGGGTTTGGTGCGCTTCGCACCAGGGCCCGGCTTTCTCCAGGGAGCGATTTCCGGGCAGGATCTTCATGCCGCATTTCCTGTATTCCGGGTCGATCCCGCTCGCATCGTGGAGTTCGCGGGTCCAGTCCGGATAAAGCGCGGCTCCCCGCGCTGCGAGCAGGGAGACTTCTTCGGGATAATCCCAGGGAAGCAGGGGCGAAAGGATTCCCCCGCCCGCCCAGGAGGCTTCCATTCCGGCTTCGCCCCGGTCCAGGACGATGACGCTTCTTCCTGTTCCTGCAAGCACATACGCGCTCGAAAGACCGACGACCCCTGCCCCGATGATGGCGATGTCCGGCGACATGGCCGCTCCCAATTTATGCAATTACCGCTCATTCTATCAAATCGACCGCTCATCGGATTCATGTTGTGATGTACCTTGGCGCTGGTTTAGATTTGAATTGGATCAAAATCGAACGGGAAGAAATGCATATGCAAAAGGGATTCACGCTCATCGAACTCCTGATCGTGGTGGCCATCATCGGATTGCTTTCCGCGATCGCGATCCCCATGTACGGATCCTATGTGGTGCGCGGGAAACTGATCGAGGCTCCGAACAATCTGGCGAATTTCCGCGTCCTGATGGAGCAGTACTACCAGGATAACCGGTCGTATTCGAATGCGGGGGGCGCCTGCGGAGCTGCGCTGCCCACCGGAAAGTATTTCACCTATACCTGTACCCCTGGAGGCTCCGGCGCGTCCTATACCGCGACCGCCACCGGAAATTCGGGAGTCGGGATCGGCAATTCCGGGGATTATACGTATACGGTCGATTCTTCCAACAATCAGGCTACGACGAAATTCGCCGGGGCTGCGGTGACTTATGCTTGCTGGATCACCAAGGCGGGAGATTCGTGTTGAGAGAGGAAGGCGCATCGCTGATCGAACTGATGATCGGACTCGCTCTGCTCGGGCTGGTTCTCCTGGTCGGCATGCCGTCGTTGAAGAGCTGGCTGACGAGTACACAGGTGAGATCGGCTGCCGAATCCATCCTCGCCGGGTTGCAGACGGCGAGGGCGGAAGCGATCCGGAGAAATACGCAGGCGATCTTCAAGCTCACTTCCACCACCGGGGTCCCGGACTGGTCGGTTCTGGCTGACGATCCGACCATCGCCGGAATCAACCTGAATGTCCCGGTGCAAAGCTGGAGTGGGGGGCAGGCGAAAAATGCGATCGTCGGGACGAGTTCTTCGGCCACGCAGAACTACTCGAACGCGATCGCAGGCGGAACGGGAATGCCCGCATCGGTGACCTTCGATTCGATGGGCAACGTGGTCAATGTCGGCACCGATCTCACCAGGATCGATGTGACGAATAAGGCGGACAGCAGTGCGACGAGGCTGGTGCTCGTCGTGTCCGCTTTCGGGCAGATCAGGATGTGCAACCCGGCAGTGAGCCTTGCGTCGAACCCGGAAGGTTGTCAGTGAGGAGAGTCTGAAGTGAGGCAAGGTGCGAACATTTCGAAACAGGGCGGCGTGATGTTGCTGGAAGCCCTGATTGCGCTCCTCATTTTCACCATGGGCATTCTCGCCGTGATCGGAATGCAGGCGAGGTCGATCGGCCAGACCATGGAGGCGCGCTACCGCACGGATGCCGCTTTCCTCGGCAACCAGATTCTTTCCCTGATGTGGGCGGACGGCGGGGCCGGTCTCAGCTATACCAACATTCCCGGATATGCGTGCAATCCCTGTCTTTCCGGCAGCGGCGGAAATGCAACCACACAGGCATGGGTGACGCAGATTCAGAGCACGACCAGCCAGAGCGCCTATCTTCCCGGCGTGACGGATTCGGCGAATCAGCCGGTCATTCAGGTGACTCCGAACACAGTCAACGCAGTGACCCGCTATCAGGTCACGGTGACGCTCAACTGGAAGTCTCCTCAGGGCGGGACGACGCACAGCTATACCACGATGGCTCAGATCGGTCCATGAAGATGAAAACAGACAGATATCAGAAAGGATTCAGCCTGGTCGAGATCCTGGTCGGTCTCGTGATCGGCCTGGTCGCCATGCTGGCGATCTTCCAGACCCTCGCGCTTTTCGAGGCGCAGAGGAGAACCACGGGAGCGGGCGCGGACATGCAGCAAAGCGGGCTTTCCGCATTGTACAACCTGGAGCAGGACATCCGGCTGGGCGGATTCGGCCTGGTCAAGCCGGGTATCGTGTTCAACAAAACCAGATTGCAGGGAAGCATTCCCTGCCAGAAGATCGATGCCTTCGGCAATTCGAGCACCTTTCAGAGCATTCCCGTCCAGAGCCAGGATGGCGGCGGAGGTCTGTCGGACACTTTGGTGACGGCCAGGCTGGACACCGCGCTGGGCGGGGTGACCACGGGGCAGATGCATGGCTATCTGGTGGATGCGCCCGGTGCGGCAGCAGGCACCACGACCTATTCCGGAAGTTCCTCCTCCATCACGGTCGATACCGGAAAGGCATTGAAGGCGAACGACTATATCCTGGTTTCCCAGCCGCCAAGCGACTGCACCCTGATGCAGGTCGCATCCACCTATAATTATGCTGCCCTGGCCGCGCCGGCGGATCCGACCACGGTCAGTGTGGGCTCCGCCAGCAATCCAGCAGGAAATACCAGCGCCGCTCCGACTGCAGCCACCTACACCCCCGGTGCCGAGATCATCGACATCGGTCAAAGCAATCCTTT
>JABEVD010000170.1 GCA_013044025.1 Burkholderiales bacterium | reverse complement strand
CGCGAACTCTGGGCGATCGTCTACCGCCTGGTGAAGGAAAAGGGTACCAGCGTTCTCCTTTCCACCGCCTATCTGGACGAAGCCGAGCGCTGCGACGAAGTGCTGCTGCTCCACGAGGGCAAGCTGCTCGCGCAGGGAACGCCGGATTCATTGCGTGCGCCGATGCGGGGAAGGGTTTTTTCGGTGAAATCGGAAGGGATCGGCAAACGCGAATTGCAGGGGATGCTTGCGGAGCAGCCTGGCGTCATCGATGCATTGATCCATGGCGACCATGTACGGGTGGTGATGGAAGAAGGGCATTCCCCCTCTTTGGAACTTTCCGCAGAAATTTCGCAACTTTCCCCGAGATTCGAAGACAGGTTCGTCACCCTGCTGCAAACAACCGGGAAAAAGACCGGCCCCGCCTCCCATCGCTCCAGGGTTTCGGAAAATCGCGCTGCGGTCATCGAACTCCAGCATCTGGAACGGCGTTTCGGGGAATTTCGTGCGGTGAAGGACGTGAGCTTCACGGTTTCCCGCGGAGAAGTGTTCGGACTGCTGGGCGCGAACGGAGCCGGGAAATCCACCACCTTCCGGATGCTGTGCGGACTGCTTCCTCCGAGCGGCGGTTCGCTCCGGGTGGCGGGCGAGGATCTGCGGCGCGCAGCCTCGCGCGCTCGCGCGAAAATCGGCTACATGTCGCAGAAATTCTCGCTCTACGGCAATCTCTCGGTGATGGAAAACCTGAAATTCTTCGGCGCGGCCTACGGACTTTCCGGATCGGAAGGCGCCAACCGGATATCGCGTGCGCTGGAGGAATTCTCTTTGAAGGACATTGCAGCGAGCGTGAGCGAGGATCTTCCGCTTGGATACAAGCAGAGACTTGCGCTCGCCTGCGCGCTGATGCACGAACCCGAGATCCTTTTTCTGGATGAGCCCACTTCCGGGGTGGATCCCATCGCAAGAAGGGAATTCTGGAAGAGGATCAACGATCTTGCGGCAAGCGGCGTGACCGTCATGGTGACCACTCACTTCATGGAGGAGGCGGAATATTGCGACCGGCTCGCCATCATGGCTGCGGGCGAGATTCTCTCCCTGGGCACGCCTGCCGAAATCAAGACCAGCGCGAAAAGCGCAGATCTTCCCGAGCCTTCGATGGAAGACGCATTCGTGAAGCTCATCGAGTCGAGGGAAGCGAAATGAACCTGCGCCTTTCCGGCCTCGTCAGGAAGGAATTCCTGCAGATCGTGCGCGATCCCAGCAGCATCGCGATCGCCTTCCTCATGCCGCTGGTGCTGCTGCTCCTGTTCGGCTACGGCGTTTCGCTGGATTCGGAACATGTGCCGATCGGCGTGGTGGTCGAACATCCCGATGCGGATTCTTCCGGTTTCGCCTCCGCATTTCCCGAATCCCTCTATTTCAGGGTCACTGATTACCGGTCGAGGCAGGAGGCTGAAAATGCCATGGTGGCGGGAAAAATCAGCGCGATCCTGGTGCTGAAAGGGGATTTTTCCAGGAAGCTCAAGGCGGGCAGCACGCCCGTGGAACTCATCCTGAACGGCGTCGACGAAAACACCGCGAGGATCATCTCGGGCTATGTGGACGGCGCATTCCAGAAATGGCAGGAGCACGATGCCAACCTGAAAGGATTGCAGCTACAGACGCCCGTGCAGCTCGAGCAGCGCATCTGGTACAACAGCGAGGTGAGGAGCCGCAATTTTCTGGTTCCAGGACTCATCGCGGTGATCATGACCCTGATCGGCGCGCTGCTCACCGCACTGGTGATGGCGCGCGAATGGGAAAGGGGCACCATGGAAGCGCTGCTGGTCACGCCGATCTCGATGCAGGAAGTGATCCTCGGCAAGCTGATTCCCTATTTCCTGCTCGGAATGGGCGGGCTCTCCCTTTCGGTCGCCATGGCGATCTTCCTTTTCGAGGTTCCTTTGCGGGGTTCTCTCTGGGTGCTTTTCGCAACCTCCGCCCTGTTTCTCGTCACCGCGCTCGGCATGGGACTGCTCATCTCCTCCGTTGCCAAAAACCAGTTCGTTGCCGGACAGGTCGCCATCATCGGCACTTTCCTGCCCGCATTCATCCTTTCCGGCTTCATTTTCGACATCAACAGCATGCCGCCCGTGGTGCAACTCATCACCCATGCCATCGCGGCACGCTATTACGTCACGATCCTGCAGACGGTCTTCCTGGTGGGGGACGAATGGAGCGTGATCCTGCCCAATGCAGCATCCCTTGTCCTGCTCGCTGCATTCTTCCTCGGGCTCACCTGGAAAAACACCAGAAAGCGCCTCGAATGAACTTCTGGAGGAGAATCCATGCGCTGATGGTGAAGGAATTCCTCGCCCTCCTCAAGGACAGGAAGGGGAGACTGGTGCTCGTCGTCCCGCCCATGATCCAGCTCCTGGTTTTCGGCTATGCGGCCACCTTCGATCTGAAGAATGTTCCCTATGTGGTGTATTCGGAAGATAGGGGTCAGGTTTCCCGCGATCTCCTTTCCGCATTTTCCGGCTCGAAGAGCTTCACCAGGGTGGCGCATCTGGGAGACGACCATCAAATCGCGCAGATCATCCAGTCGAGGCAGGCGCTGATGGCGATCCGCATCGGACCGAATTTTTCAGCCGACCTCCTTTCCGGAAAGCCCGCGAAGCTGCAGATCATCGTCGACGGAAGGAATTCCAACACCGCGCTGCTCGTCGTGAATTATGCCGGATCGATCCTGCGCAAATTCAACGAGGATTGGGCCAGAGACCACGGAAGCCGGATCCCGGTGCACTTCGAGACGAGATCCTGGTTCAATCCCAATCTCGAAAGCCGCTGGTTTTTCGTCCCCGCGATCGTGGGGCTATTGACGCTTCTCGTCACCATGCTGGTCACCGCGCTGTCCGTTGCAAGAGAGCGCGAACAGGGAACCTTCGACCAGTTGCTCGTCACGCCGATGAGCCCGCCTGAAATCCTGCTCGGCAAGGCGCTACCTGGATTTCTGATCGGGATGGTGGAAGCGACCGTGATCACGCTGGTCGCGGTATTCTGGTTCCATGTGCCGCTTCTGGGCAGCATCGCGACCCTTTATGTCGGGATCTTTCTGTTCCTGCTCTCCGCGGTCGGAGTCGGCCTGATGATTTCCTCCATAGCGGTCACCCAGCAGCAGGGTCTGCTCGGCGCATTCTTTTTCATGGTGCCTGCGATCATCCTGTCCGGATTCGCAACCCCGATCCGCAACATGCCGCAACTCGTTCAGGATCTCACCTACCTCAATCCGATGCGCTATTTCCTGGTTTTTTTACGCGGTGTTTTCCTGCAGGGAACCCCCATACAGCTTCTGATCGGGCAATTGTGGCCGATGGCGGCGATCGGGATCGTCTCCCTGGGAATTGCGGGATGGCTGTTCAGGAACCGGATGTATT
>JABEVD010000169.1 GCA_013044025.1 Burkholderiales bacterium | reverse complement strand
GGTCCAGAAGAAGTCTTCGTCGTTTCAGGAGTCTTCAGCGACGGAGTGCATGACCATCCAGCCGGTACCTTCATCCACAACCCGGCAGGCTCGGCACATATTCCTCAATCAAGGGAAGGTTGTGTGCTCTTTGTATTCTTCCCGGAAGGATGAATGCGCGACGTAATACCATGGCCTTGCTACGCTGAGACGGTGACCGTAAACGGGACTTCATTCATCCAGGGGAAAGCTTCACCTGTAATAGATCGAAGAATCGCTGAGGGCGCTCAGGAAGCAGGAGACCATTCACCCGCCTTATTTTCGCAGGAAGGGAACCTTTTGCCGAGCATCGCCCGGAGCTGGGGAATGGCGACGGCAACTTCGGACTTCACCTTTTCGTCCGTTGCATATTTTCCGGCACGAACCGCCCACACGCAGGCCATCATCATGTCGATCCCGCCGAGCTTTCCGGTTCCATACAGGTTCGCAATGCTCCACATCGCATCGGCCAGTCCCTGATCGGCGGCCTGTTCATACCATTGATATGCCTTGCGATCGTCCTCCTTCACCCCGAGACCCTTTTCGTACCGGCGGCCGAGTTCGTATGCCCCCACGGGATCCTTCCTTTCCAATCCGTGCTGCGTAGCACAGCCGAACAATGCGGATATGACGATCGAAGATGCAAGGAGTTTCTTCATTTTACTTCCTTGCTGCGCCGCAAAGGATCGAGCATGGGTTTCAGGCCGTTGTGGTCGATCTCCTGCATGAGCGCGATGAGCCTGCCGATCTCGCCCTTGGGAAATCCCTCCCGGGCGAACCAGTTGAGGTAATGTCCGGGAAGATCCGCGATCACCCTGCCCTTGTATTTTCCATACGGCATGATGACCGTGACGAGCATTTCCAGATCCTGTTGGCTCATTCTTCGTATTCCGTGTATTTTTTTGCCGATCCCCTCGCCTTTTCCACCGGGTATTTCAGCCTGTTCTTGCCGATCTTCTCGAGCAGGATCTCCTTCACGTCGAACCCGTACCTTTCCGCGAGCAGCAGCGTGAAAGCGAGGATGTCCGCGATCTCCTCCTTCACTTTTTCCGGATCGGCCTCATCGGCGGATTTCCACAGAAAAAGCTCCAGGAGTTCGGCCGCCTCGACGCTCACTGCGAGCGCGAGATCCTTTGGATTATGGAACTGCTCCCAGTCCCTTTCGTCGCGAAATTTCAACAATTCCAGCGTGAGTTCACGGATTTCATTCATGGCTTCTGGAACCGGATCATTGCGGTGCGAAAAAAAAGGGAAGGATACTACAGAAAGAGGGAAATGCTGCAATCTGGTGCGCTGGAACCGGGAATGTTCCGTTGAAGTGCATCGGGACCTGAAAATGCCTGAAAAGGATGCTTTACGGTTGGCACGATTACTGCTTGAAGAGGGTTGAAAGCCAGGCTTTCAACCTCCTCCAAGTTTGGGCGCCGCAAGGCGCCCGTTTTTTTACTTGTTCTTGCGCTTGAAGTTGCCGTCGTCCAGCAGGAGAATGATGCCGTGAACTACAAAAGTGGTGACGATGAAGATTGCATACCAGTATTGAACATCCATTTTTTAGTCCTCCATTTTTATCGGAACATTTCTAGACATGACTGCGACACATCCAAACCGGAGGGTTTCTCCCGCGATTGCCGACGCCCTGTTCCATGACTTCTTTGCGGAATCACCCTTTTCCGAGCCATCCTTCCCCAAAGTCCTTACTTATGCCATGGATATTGTTAGTATGCTCCTGTGAAAAATTTAAATCAAGTGCAGGTTCACGAAGGAAGATGCTCCTGGATGAAATGTTTCACCCAGTGTTCCTGTTTGGCACCGGAAAAACGCCCGAGTTCATCCCCGTTCGAGAAAAGAAGCACGGTTGGAAAGCCTCTGAGCAGATAACGCCCGGCGAGCTTCATGTTGTCGCCTTCGTCGACCTCCACCTTGACGAGCTTCAGTTTTCCATCCATCGATTTCACGACTCTTTCGAGAACCGGCGTGAGCGCGGTGCAGGGCGGGCACCAGTCCGCCCAGAAATCGACCAGAACCGGGATTTCCGATTCGAGCGCTTCCTTCTGGAATTCGTGCAGATCGGTATCGACGATGTAATGAGGTTTCATGCGGTAGCCCTGATTTCGCCAGACCGTTTCGAGACGGTCCTGGCGACGAAAGATACGAAACGCGCCGCCCAGTAACACCCGCCGATGCTCCTCTGGTGGGTGAACTGCGCAAGCAGATTGTGGATCATGATGCCGTCCCGATCGCCGGTGATTCCGTACCCCCTTGCCACCCTGAAGGCGAAGCGGGAATCCTCCGGAAGGTTTTCCAGGCTGGAATAATGGAATTCATGCGCCTTCTGGCCGGATGTTCGCGCGGCGGGACAAGGCCAGGGATGACCCTCGTTTTCGACGAGATGCACGAATCCGCGCCCGACCGGCTTTTTGTGCATCACGATGTCGCCGGGAATCGCGCCCACCATCTCGAAAGTCTCGCCCTGATGGGTGATCGATTTCGAAAGATACATGAGGCCCCCGCATTCAGCGTAAGCAGGCATGCCATTCTGGATCGCGTTGAAAATCTCTTCGCGGAGCGTCCGGTTTGCGGAAAGCTCCCGCCCGAAATGCTCAGGAAATCCTCCGCCGATGAAGAGCGCATCCACGTCCGGCAGATGCGCATCCTTCATGGTGTCGAATTCGACGAGTTCCGCCCCTGCCGAGGCCAATGCCTCGATGTCGTCCACGTAATAGAAACCGAAGGCTGCGTCCCTTGCGATGCCGATCCTGACTTTTTCGCGCACCGGAAGCGGAGAAACCTCGAAGGAGATGCCGGGTTCGATCGCAGGCCGCTCGGCAATTTCGAGCAGCTTTTCCAGATCGACCTGGCTTCCGACCGCAGCGCCGATTTTCTCGATCCTGGCAGCCGATTCTCCCGATTCGTTGCTGGGCATCAGCCCGAGATGGCGCTCGACGATTTCGAGCTGCTCTTCATGATGCACGGCGCCGATCACCGGAACGTCGGTGTAATGCTCGATCACGGCGCGAAGCTTGGATTCATGGCGCGCACCGCCCAGATTGTTGAGGATCACCCCGGCGATGTTGATTTCCCTGTCGAAAGCCTGATAACCCAGGATGAGCGGAGCGATACCGCGGGTCATGCCTCTTGAATCGATGACGAGAACCACGGGAAGGTCCAGCATCCTGGCGAGGGCGGCATTGCTGTTGCTGCCGTCGAGCGCGAGTCCGTCGTAAAGCCCCTTGTTCCCTTCCACCAGGGAAATGTCCGAACCATGGCTGTAACGGTGGAAAGTGGATGTCACATCCCGCTCGTTCATGAGATAGAGATCGAGATTCCTGCAGGAGCGCCCGGAAGCTTCCGAAAGCCACATCGGATCGATATAGTCCGGCCCCTTCTTGAAGGGCTGGACCGCCAGCCCCCTGGATTTCATCGCGGCGCAAAGCCCGATGCTGATGGTGGTCTTGCCGGAAGACTTGTGCGCAGCCGAGACCAGGATCCTCTTCATTCGGCTGCCGCTTCGTCGTGGGGAAGCATCTCGAAGATCCTGACCCCGACCGTCGTGATCAGGAAGGCAACGCCGAGTCCGCCGCACCCCAGCAGGATTTCGGGAAGGCTCGGGCTGTAGTACGCGATCTGGCCATCCCCGAAAGTGCTGCTCACCTCATAGCCGGGAAAGATCGATAGCGGGAAAGCCTGTCCGCCGATGATGAATACATAGAGGAAGCAAAAGCTTCCGACCACCACCAGGAGCGAAGCCAAAAGAACATGACAATGCTTTCCCAGATTCGGGGAATAGATGAGGACTAGCGGAATCAGGGTTCCCAGGAAGAAATACCCTCCCCAGAAAAGCAATGGATAGATCCCTCCTTCGATCAGGATGAAATGCTCGAAAGCCGAATTCCTGGCGAAATAGAGGTTGGTCATGTGGTAAACGGCAACCAGATAGGCGACGCTCAGAATGAATAAACCCAGCAGGTTCCTGAAGCGTCTGAGCACATGCGGATTGAGCGACATCCTGTTCCAGCCGTACATGGCCGCCTGAACGATGTAGAGCACCGCGAGCCCCCAGGAGAAGGACATCACGATGAACATCGGCGGAAGCATCGCGGTCCCGTAAGCCTGCCTCGCCACCAGAAAAGCGAAAATGAGGCCGGTACCGGTGGTGAGGGTGATGCGCCAGGCGAAAACCAGCAGGCCGACCGGTTTCGTCCATGGATTCATTCTCGCTTCGAGCATGGTCCACAGATAAACCGCGACCAGCGAAAAAAGACCCGAATAGAGGAATACGTTCCAGCCGAAAACGGAAGTGGTGTTGATGTGGGTCGCAGCGACGATCACCCTTTCCGGCCTGCCCAGGTCCAGCATCAGCACGGTGAGTCCGCCCGCGAGCAGCGCGATCGAAAGGAGCCCCGAGAGCGGTCCCCTCGCCTTGTACGGCTTCTTGCCGAAAACCGAGCCGATGGATGCGATGTTGAGCACTCCGGAAGCCGCCACGATCATGAAGATCGCGAACACATGCGGCATCCCCCACACCACCTGATTGTTCATGCCGGTCACGATGTGACCATGCTCTTCCATGTAATGCGCGGCCCCCATCCCGGTCATCGCGACCATCAGGCCGAACACCACCAGAAGATAGAAGTTCCTGAGTTCTTTCTGTTTCCTGACGAGTGTGTCCATCACAATCCCTCGTAGTGAAGCCCGGTATCGAGGCCGAGGTCGTCCCTCAGGCGGATCGATGCCACTTGCCGGATGCGCTTCGAAATTTCGCTATCCGGATCGTTGAGATCGCCGAACAGGATGGCCTTGTGACCGGCCTTCTCGCAGGCTTCCGCACAGGCGGTGGTCTCGCCCCGATCCACTCTCTGTACGCAAAGGGTGCAGCTCTCCACCGTGCCCTTGCCCCTGGGTACGTCCGGCTTCTGGTCGTGAAGAGGCTCGTGCACGAAAGACCTCGCCTTGTAAGGGCAGGCCATCATGCAGTAGCGGCAGCCGATGCAAAGATGCCGATCCACCAGCACGATCCCGTCCACCCGCTTGAACGAAGCCCCGGTCGGGCAGACGTCCACGCAGGGCGGCTCTGCGCAATGCTGGCACATCATGGGCAGGGAGGTTTTTTTCCCGGTCTTGAGATCGGTGAGCTGGACTTTCCTGATCCACTGCTCGTCGGTGGGGCCGGTTCCCCCCGGAAGGCCGTTTTCCTTGTTGCAGGCCTTCACGCATTCGTCGCATCCGGACTCGCATTTCGTGGTGTCGATGAGCATTCCCCATCTCACCTTGGAAGAAGCGGGTTCACCGACCGGGCGCCCGTGCGCGAGATCGTACAGCATCATCCCAGGGGCGAGGGTGAGCCCGGCGACCAGCGCCGAACTCCGGCCGATGAACTGCCTGCGGTCGGAATCCATATCACTCATGTTTGTCGCTCTCCAATTCTGCCGTCGACTCGGGCCTGCTGGAATGGCACTCGAAGCAGTCGATTTTCACTGCAGCATACACGTGGCATCCCTGGCAGAAGTTCTGGTTGGTCCCGAGCACGCTGTTGTTCTTCTTGCTCGCATGGCAGTTCACGCAGCGCTCGAGGCTGTAACGCCCGCCCCGGATGCCCTGGTGCACGGTGATCGTCCTCTGGTGCTTGAGGAGATCGCCATGGTTCATCCTCATGAATTTCGGATCGTTGACGCAATGCCCCCCCTGGCCGATGTCCAGATGCGGGATCGTGACATCGGCATGGGCGGAAAATGCGGCAAAAAACAGGGCCAGCGCCAGAATCAGTCTCATGACTACTCGCCCAGTCCCATCTGGATGTAGCCGGTCGGGCAGACATCGTGACAGATGTGGCAGCCGATGCACTTGTTGTAATCGGTATCCACATAGCGACCGGTCGTCGACTTGTTCTTCTTCACCTTGAAGACCGCAGTCTGCGGGCAATACACCACGCAGTTGTCGCATTCGAAGCACAGGCCGCAGCTCATGCAGCGCTTGGCTTCCGCAATCGCTTCCGCTTCGGAAAGCGCCTCGATGCGTTCCTCGAAATTGCCGAGCGCGGATTCGCGATCCAGGGTGGTGATCTTCCTCTTCATCCTCGCCGTATAGCCGAAGTGGCCGAGGAACATCTCGTCGTGCGGAATCACGTAGCGTCCGGAACGGTTCTCGAAATTGTGCACCGCGATATCCTGGGAATCGGTGCCGCGAGTCGCCTCGTGGATCTCGTTCACGGAAAGCCCCTTCTCCGTCATCTTCCTCATGAGATCGAAGGTATGCACGTCGATCTTGGGACGCTTTTCCATCTCTTCGCCATTCAGGAAGCGGTCGATGCCTTCCGCTGCGATCGATCCATGACCGATCGCGGTGGTGAGCAGATGGGTACGCAACACGTCGCCGCCGGCGAAAACCCCGGGCTTCACCTGATAATTGCGGTCTGCAGTCACGCCGCCCTTGCCGTTGTTGAATTCCTCGAGCCCGGTGAAGTCCACCGCCTGGCCGATCGCGGAAACGATGAGGTCAGCCGGAATGTCGCGCTCGCTGCCTTCGATCTGTTTGATCTCCAGCCTGCCGCCGACCATCCTGGCTTCGCATTCCATGACCTTCAATGCGCAGGCGCGTCCGGAAGCGTCGCGCTCGATGCCGGTCGGCATCAGTCCGCCGTAAATGGCGATTCCTTCCGCGAGCGCCTGCTCGATCTCGTGCCGGTTGGCCTGCATCTTGTCGATCGGGAAAATCGAGGTCAGGGTGACATCTGCGCCCTGCTTCGCGGAAATTTCAGCGACATCATGCGCCATCTGTCCTGCGATCGCCTGCTCCAGATCGGTGGGCTTGGCATTCTCGATATGTCCGAGGCGCCTTGCCACGGTTGCGACGTCGATCGAGGTATCTCCGCCGCCCACCACCACCACGCGTTTTCCGACATGACGCAGTCTGCCGTCGTTGAATGCGGAAAGGAAGGCGGTCGCGGTCACCACATTGGGCGCATCCGAATCCGCAACCGGCAGCGCGCGTCCCGCCTGCGCGCCAAGTCCCAGGAAAACCGCGTCGTATTGCGCGCGGATCTCTTCCATGGTGATGTCCGTGCCTACCTTGCAGTTCATGCGGGTTTTCACGCCAAGATCGAGAATTCTCTGGATTTCAGCGTCGAGCACCTGGCGCGGGGTGCGGAATCCCGGAATGCCGTAACGCATCATGCCGCCGAGGAGTTCGTGCTCGTCGAAAATGGTGACTTCATGCCCCTTCATCGCGAGCTGATAAGCGCAGGAAAGGCCGCCCGGTCCGCCGCCGATCACCGCGACCTTCTTTCCGGTCGAAACTTCGGGCTTCACGAATCCGAGATTTTTGGCGATCGCGTATTCGCCGAGAAAATGCTCGACCGAATTGATGCCCACATGGTCTTCCACTTCGTTGCGGTTGCATCCCGTCTCGCATGGCGCTGGGCATACACGTCCCATCACCGAAGGGAAGGGATTGGCTTCGGTGAGTCGCCTCCATGCGTATTCCTGCCAGCCCATCCCGACAGGCGGCTTTCGATGCCGCGAACGATCTGCAGATAGCTCCGGATGTCTTCCCCGGCAGGGCAGCTTCCCTGGCAGGGAGGGGTCGACTGGACATAGGTCGGGCATTTGTGCGTATAGCTCGCCTGGAAGATCTTTTCGCGCATCGAATGGACCCTGTGATCGCCATCCTTGTAGCGCCGGAAAGTGAGTTTGCTTTCTTCCATCGTTTCAGACATTTCCTGCCTCCGATTCATTTTAATGGTCTATTTGTCGCCAAGCCTGATGGCATTGCTGACTAGCTGATGCACGCCGCCCACCATGCGCATGTTGTAGCCGTAATAGGGCAGCACCTTGGTGAACTGAGTCTTGCAGATCGCGCAGATCGTCGCCATGAAATTGACGCCGTCGCGGTCCACCACTTCCTTCAATGCTTCCATCCTGGGAAGCGCTCCCTTCACCCTGAGGTCCATCAGGTCGTCGGTGAGCAATCCCCCTCCCCCGCCGCAGCAGAAGGTTTTCTCGCGGGTGGTGCTTTCGGACATGTCGACGAAGCGATTCGCAGCAGCCTTGAGGATGTTGCGCGGAATTTCGAACTGGCCGCCCGGCAGGTCGCCCATGCGGGAACCGCGCGCCACGTTGCACGAATCGTGGAAAGTGACGATGTAATTGTCGTTCGCTTCCGGATCGAGCGTGATCACCTTTCTCTGGATGAGATCCCAGGTGTATTCACAAAT
>JABEVD010000003.1 GCA_013044025.1 Burkholderiales bacterium | reverse complement strand
GCATCCTGGTCCAGGAAAAAATTCAGCCGGGCAGAAAGATCCTCCATCCGCAGCAGGGTGCGGATGCGTTCGTTGACGGGATATTCATAGCTGATCACTGGTTGCGGCCCGGCAGCTCGAGAACAAGTCCATGATTTTGACTCATCAGCTCCGGTTGATCAAATCCAGATATTTGCAGTGCAGGCGATAGGCCGCCTTTTCCAGTTCGCCCATTTCTCCCCCATTTTCCAGAATGTCGTCAGCGTGATCGAGCCGATAGCTTCTCGATACCTGATTGTTCATGATTGCGCGAATCATTTTTTCGTTCAGGCCGCTTCTTGCGGCGACCCTTTCAATCTGTTTTTTTTCGACACAGTCTACCACAAGTACCCGGTCTGCAAGGTCGAAATAATGACCGGCTTCGAAAAACAGGGGAACGACGAGCAGGTAATATGGAAAAGCGCATTTTTCGATCCGTTTCACGACTTCGGCGCGGATCATGGGATGGAGGATGGATTCGAGCCTCTGTTTCGATTTCTGGTCGGAAAATACCAGTTCGCGCATCCTTGTCCTGTCTAGGCTTCCGTCGTGGATGTATTCCGTTCCGAAATCCTCGGCAATCCTGGAAAGGGCTGCGCCGCCTTTTCCAGTGAGGGAGTGGGAGATCTCGTCGGTGTCGATCACGCAGGCGCCGAATTTTGAGAAGATTCCGGCCACGGTGCTCTTGCCCGAACCGATCCCTCCGGTGAGCACGACGCCAAGTGGTCTAGCCAAGGTAGAATCTCGAAAGTTCCTTTCCCCAGAACATGGCGATGAGCCCTCCTCCTGCGAGATAGGGCCCGAAAGGGATGGCCGTGTTGCGTTCCATTTTGGCGAAAAGCATCATGGTGATGCCGACCGCAGCGCCGACGATCGAGGAAAGCAGGATGACCAGGGGAAGCTGGTTCCATCCCAGCCAGGCGCCGATCGCCGCGAGCAGCTTGAAGTCCCCGTATCCCATTCCCTCCTTTTTCATGAGCAGCCTGAAGATCCAGTAAATGCTCCAGAGCGAAAGATAGCCCGCCATCGCGCCGATCACGGCGGACTTCAGGTCGGTGAAACCGCCGGAGAGGTTCAGGAAAATGCCTGCCCAGAGTAGGGGAAGCGTGATCGAATCCGGCAGGAGCTGTTTGTCGAAATCGATGAAGGTGAGCGCGATCATCGCCCAGAGGAAGATCAGCGCGCCGAAGGATTCAGGCCCGAATCCGAAATGCCAGGCGGCGAAGCCGCTCGCGACCCCGCTGAAAGCCTCGATGATCGCGACCCTTGCCGGGATTTTTGCGCCGCAGTGGCTGCATTTTCCCTTGAGGAAAAGGTAGCTCAAGACGGGAATGTTCTGCAGCGGCGAGATTTTAACGCCGCAACTGTCGCACCTCGATCCCGGAAGGATCAGGTTGAAGGTTTCAGGCACGGAGGCTTCCTTGCCATCGAGCTCGGCGCACTGGCGCTTCCAGTCGCGCTCCATCATCACGGGAAGCCGTCCGATCACGACATTGAGAAAACTGCCGACCATCATGCCGACGATGGTGGCGACTGCGACGAACAATGGAACGGAATCTTGCAGCGCGGAAATGAGCGCATCCATTAAACCACCTGGCCCATTTTGAATATGGGCAGATACATGGCGATCACCAGACCGCCGATCAGTGTTCCCAGCACGACCATGATGATGGGCTCCATCAGGCTGGAAAGCGCATCGACCGCATCATCGACTTCCCCTTCGTAGAAGTCGGCGACCTTGCTGAGCATGGAGTCGAGCGCGCCCGATTCCTCGCCGATGGCCACCATCTGCAACACCATGCTGGGGAAAACGCCGGTGTTCTGCATGGCCGTGGTGATGTTCGTTCCGCTGCTCACCTCGATCTGGATCTTTCTGGTGGCTTCGGCATAGACGTAATTTCCGGAAGCCCCTGCGACCGATTCCAGCGATTCGACCAGCGGAACGCCTGCTGCGAACATGGTGGCGAGCGTCCTGGTCCATCTCGCTATCGAGGATTTGCGGATGAGCGGTCCGAAAATCGGAGGCTTCAGCAGCAGCATGTCCATGCTGCGCTGCATCTTGATCGAGCGCTTCCAGCTATAGAGAAAGGCGTACAGACCGCCCCCGATTCCACCGAAAATTGCCCACCAGTAGGCGACGAAGAAGTCCGAAATCTTCATCACGATCAGGGTGGGGGCGGGCAAATCCGCGCCGAAGCTGGAGAACAGGCTCTTGAATGCCGGGATCACGTAAAGCATGATGATCGAGGTGATGATGAAGGCCACGACGATGATCGCGGCCGGATAGAACAGGGCCGACTTGATCTTGCGCTTGATGGCGAGGATCTTTTCCTTGTAAGTTGCGAGCCTGTCCAGCAGGCTCTCCAGAATGCCGGCCTGTTCGCCTGCGCTGATCAGGTTGCAAAAGAGCTGGTCGAAGTAAAGCGGATATTTCCTGAAAGCCTGGTTCAGACTGCTTCCGGTTTCCACATCCGCCTTGATGCTCATCAGCAGGCGGGTGACGGCCGGATTGCTGTGGCCCTTGCCTACGATGTCGAATGACTGCAGCAGAGGGACTCCGGACTTCATCATGGTGGCGAGCTGCCGGGTGAAAATCGTGATGTCCTTTTCGGTGATCTTCTTGCTCCGGGCGAGTTTCTGCTTCTGGATCTTGGAGACGATGATTCCCTGGCGGCGCAAGGTCGTGTTGACGAGGGCCTCTCCCTTTGCGCGCATCTCGCCGCGCATCTGCTTGCCTTCCTTGTTGCGCCCTTCCCAGACGAAGGAGTACTCCTTTTCCGCAACCTTTTTGACTGTCGCCATGCTTTCCTCTTGCAGCTTACCGGTTTGTGATTGCCTCGATTTCCTCGAGCGAAGTCAGTCCCTGCTTGACTTTCAACAGACCCGACTGACGAAGGTCGCGTATCCCCTCGCGCTTCGCCTGTTCGGAAATGTCCTTCACAGTGCCATGATTCAGAATGATACTCGACATTTCCTCGGAAATGGGCATCACCTGGTAGATGCCCACCCTTCCCTTGTAGCCCCTTCCCTGGCAGAGGTCGCATCCGACCGGGCAGTAGGATTTCCAGCTTCCGTCGAGTTCCGCTTCGGCAAAGCCTGCATCGAGCAGCGCCTGTCTTGGGATTTCCTTTTCCTTTTTGCACTTGCACAGGCGTCTGGCGAGCCTTTGCGCAGTGATCAGAATGACCGAGCTTGCGATGTTGAAGGGCGCCATGCCCATGTTCTGCAGGCGGATCAGGGTGGAGGGGGCGTCGTTGGTGTGCAGCGTGGAGAGCACCAGGTGGCCGGTCTGCGCAGCCTTCACCGCGATGTCCGCGGTGTCCAGGTCGCGGATTTCGCCCACCATCAGCACGTCCGGATCCTGGCGCAAAAACGCTTTCAGGGCCACCGAGAAGGTGAGCCCGACCCTGTCGTTGATGTTGACCTGGTTGACCCCGGGCAGGTTGATTTCAGCAGGGTCTTCCGCAGTCGAGATGTTGATGTCCGGCTTGTTGAGGAGATTGAGGCAGGTGTAGAGGGAGACGGTTTTTCCGCTTCCGGTGGGACCTGTGACCAGGACCATGCCGTAAGGGCGCTGGATCGCATCCATCAGGATCTGTTTCTGCTCCGGCTCGTAGCCCAGCGCATCGATCCCGAGCTTCGCGCTCGAAGGGTCCAGGATACGCATCACGATTTTTTCGCCGAACAGTGTCGGCAGCGTGCTGATACGGAAATCGATCGCGTTGGATTCGGAAAGCGCGAGCTTCAGTCTGCCATCCTGAGGGACGCGTTTTTCGGAAATGTCCAGCCTCGAAATCACTTTCAGCCGGCTCGCCAGCTTCTCCTTGACGAAAAGCGTGGGCTGGGCCATTTCGTAGAGCATGCCGTCGATGCGGTAGCGGATCCGGTAATATTTCTCGTAGGGCTCGAAGTGGATGTCGGAAGCGCCCGCGCTGATCGCGTCCAGCAATGTCTTCTGGATGAACTTGACGATCGGAGCGTCTTCGATCTCCGCGGATGGTTCGGGCTGGAGGGTTTTTGCAACCTCGTCGATGAATTCGAGATTGAGGTCGATCTCCTCTTCCGCGTACTTGTTGAATGCCTCGGTTGTGTTTTCCGAGGCTTTCTGGATGAAGGCGGTGAGCTTGTCGTCCTCGACGATGACGGGCTCGATGGCCAGGCCGGTCTTGAACTTGATCTCGTCCAGTCCCTGCAGGTTTTCCGGATTCGATACCGCGACGAAAAGCCGGTTCCCCCGCTTGTAGAGGGCTGCGACCTTGTGCTTTTGCATCAGCTTCACGTCGATCAGGGAGGTGGGAATGGTCTCCAGGGCGACGGCATCGAGGTCGAGCAGCGGGAAACCGAAGGTGAGCGAGGAAAACATCGCGATTTCCTTCGGGTCGATCCGCCTGCTCTTGACGAGATCGGAAACGAAATTGCTGCCGCTCGAAGATGCGGCAAGCTCGAATGCCTTGGCATCCGTTTCGGTGAGCCTGTTCTGCTGTACGAGCGCCCGGGCCAGGCTGCTATTCAGTTGAATTGCCACTTTCCCTCCCGTGAATTTGATCCGTATTTTCCGTCATTTGTCCATTTTGGGGAAGATTTTTGCCATTTTGACGAAACGCCCCTGGGTTTGCACGATTTCCATCGGGTAACCGGCGATCTTGAGGCTCGTGCCCGATTCAGGTATGTCCTCGAAATATTCCAGGATCAGGCCGTTCAGGGTCTTGGGTCCTTCCAGAGGAAGGGAAAGCCCGAGCTTGCGGTTGAGATCCCGGAGCAGGCTGCTGCCTTCGACCAGGAAGCTGCCGTCCTCGTATTTCTGGTATCTTCCGCTTTGCAACGGGGTGGCCGGATTGAATTCCCCCAGGATTTCCTCGATGATGTCCTCCAGCCCGGCAATCCCTTTCAGTTCTCCGTATTCGTCGACCACGATGCCGAGCTTTCTGCGGTTTTCCCTGAAATGCTGGAGCTGGGAAAGTAGCGGGGTTCCTTCCGGAATGAAATAAGGTTCCCTCATCAGCCTTGCGAGGTTTTCCGAATTGATTTCGCTTCCTTCGAGTTGGGCGAGCGTCTTCCTTACATCGATGATGCCGACCACGTTGTCCAGGTTTTCCCTGTAAACCAGCAGCCTCGAATGATGGGAAGTGGCGATCTGCTCGCGCAGCACTTCCGGGGAGGAAGCGATGTCGATCGCCTCGATCTGGTTCCTCGGGATCATGACGTCGTCCACGGTCACCGCCTCGAGATCGAAAAGATTGAGCAGGATGCTCTGATGCCCTTTCGGGATGAAATGGCTTTCTTCCAGCACCAGCACCCTGAGCTCCTCCATGCTGAGCTTGTGCGCGTCCGCGTTCGTCGGCTTGAAGCGCACCATCCAGAGCAGCGAATGCACGAACAGGTTGATGAACCAGATGATTGGTCTGGAAATCCTGAGCAGCGGCATCAGGGCGTAGCTTGCCGGAAATGCGATCATTTCGGGGCGGGATGCGCCGATGATCTTCGGCGTGATTTCGCTGAAGACCAGCAGCAGGAAGGTCAGCACCAGGGCACCGAGGGTCACGGCCCATTCGCTGTTGCCGATCAGCCGGATGGTGATGATGGTGACGAGCGATGCCGCCGCCGCGTTGACGAGGCTGCTCCCCAGGAGCACCACGCCGAGCAGTTTGTCCACCTGCTGCAGCAACTGGCTGGTGAGCTTCGCGCCGCGATGGCCGGTGCTGGCGAGATGCTTCAGCCGATAGCGGTTGATCGCCATCATGCTGGTTGCGGAGATGGAGAAAAATGCGGAAAGGATGATGAAGGCGAAGAGGAAGATCAGCAGCGTCTTCAGCGATATGTCGTCCATTATCGCTTGAGGATTACTTCCAGCACGAATTTACTGCCCACATAGGCGAGCAGCAGCATGATGAATCCGGTCATGGTCGATCGGACCGCGATCCTGCCCCTCCATCCGTAAAAGTGTCGTCCCGCGAGCAGCACGGCGAAGATCGCCCAGGAGATGAAGGCGAAAACCGTCTTGTGGTTGAGTTCGAGCGGCTTGCCGAAGATCTCCTCGGAATAGAGCGCGCCGGACAGAAGGGTCATGGTGAGCAGGAGGAATCCCGCGCCGATGATCCGGAAAAGAAGCTTTTCCATGGTGAGCAGCGGGGGGAGATTCCTCAGGATCGGCGGCATCGCGGTATGCAGTCTTTTTTCGATGAAATCCATCAGCAGCGCCTGGAGGGCTGCGATCGAGAACAGGCTGTAGGCGAGCAAACCGATGGTGAGATGCACCTTGAATGCGAGCAGGTTGGCGTTGTGCAGGAAATGCTCTGCAGGAAACAGCGCCGGCAGCGGAACCGTGATTGCAGCGATCGCTGCGATCGGCGTCTGCAGTGCCTTGAGGTTGTGGAAGAAGCTTCCCGCCCAGTGCAGGCCGACGATGAGCCAGACGATGGTCGAGATCGAATTCGCGATGCCGAAATTGAGTCCTTCCCCGCTTTCGATGAACAGGTTGCTGTAGAGCGCGTAGCCGTGCAGCAGGAAGGGGGCGGCAATGGCCGCGCGCGTCCAGTTCTTCTCCGATTCGCGGACGCAGAACTGCAACACGGCGATGAGGGCGTAGAGTAGGGAAGGCAGCAGGTAAATGAAAAAGCCCGGCATTTTGTTGTAGACTATCGAGACAGCTTAAAGTGTACACCATCTCATGCCAGATGGCATTAATCGGGAATTAACGACATGCTAGACAATCTGACCTCCCGTCTCTCCGGCGTCATCAAGACACTGCGGGGGCAGGCAAGGCTCACAGAATCCAATATTCAGGACGCATTGCGCGAGGTCCGGATGGCGCTGCTGGAAGCCGATGTGGCTTTGCCGGTGGTCCGGGAACTCATCGAATCGATCCGTGGGAAGGCGCTCGGGCAGGAAGTGCTGGGAAGCCTCACGCCCGGACAGACTTTCATCGGCATCGTCCATCAGGAACTTTCCAACCTCATGGGCGGAAAGAATGCTGCGCTCGATCTCGCGGCGGTTCCTCCCGCAGTGATCCTGATGGCGGGCCTGCAGGGCGCGGGAAAAACCACCACGACCGGCAAGCTCGCAAAATGGATCCGGGAGAGCGCGAAGAAGAAAGTGCTCCTGGTGAGTTGCGACGTATACCGTCCGGCTGCGATCGAGCAGCTCAAAACCATCGCGGAGCAGCTCGGCATCGAATTCTTTGCTTCGGACCCTTCGCAGAAGCCGCTCGACATCGCGAAAGCAGCGCTCGATCATGGCAGGCGCCATTACTTCGATGTCCTCATCGTCGACACCGCAGGACGCCTCGCCGTCGACGAGGCAATGATGAAGGAGATCGCGGAGCTGCATGCCGGGGTGAATCCGGTCGAGACGCTGTTCGTGGTCGATGCGATGCAGGGCCAGGATGCGGTCAATACCGCGAAGGCGTTTTCAGAGACCCTGCCGCTCACCGGCGTCGTCCTCACCAAGCTCGATGGCGATGCGCGCGGCGGGGCGGCGCTTTCCGTCCGGCATGTGACCGGCAAACCCATCAAATTCGTCGGCGTGGGCGAAAAGCTTTCCGGTCTGGAAGTATTCCATCCGGAGCGGATGGCTTCGCGGATCCTTGGAATGGGCGACGTGCTTTCGCTCATCGAGGAGGCGACGAAGAACGTAGATCAGGAAGAGGCGAAAAAGCTCGCGCAGAAAGTGAAATCCGGGAAGGGATTCGATCTCGAGGATTTCAAGGCGCAGATGCAGCAGATGAAAAAAATGGGCGGACTCAATGCGCTCATGGACAAGCTTCCCGCCCAGCTTGCCGCGCAGGGCGCTCAGGTGGACGATCGTGCGCTTGCCAGGATCGAGGGAATCATCAATTCGATGACGAAGCTGGAGCGCGCGAAGCCGGAGATCATCAAGGCCTCCCGGAAGAGAAGGATCGCGGCGGGGGCGGGCGTCACGGTGCAGGAAGTCAATCGCCTGCTCACCCAGTTCGAGCAGATGCAGAAGATGATGAAAATGGTCTCGAAGGGCGGGATGGCGAAAATGTTGCGCGGCATGAAGGGAATGTTGCCGGGGATGCGTTGAAATGTCTTGCAATGAAGCGCGTTTCTGACGTAAAATTCCGCTCTTTTAGTCTTTTCTCGATAGGTTAAGCGATGGTGATCGTACGGCTTGCTCGTGGCGGCGCAAGGAAGCGCCCCTTTTTCAATCTGGTCGTTGCCGATTCGCGCAGTACGCGCGACGGCCGCTTCATCGAACGCGTGGGGTTCTACAATCCCGTGGCGAACGAGGGGCAGGAAGCGCTGCGCATCCAGATGGACAGGATCAAGTACTGGCAGGATCGCGGCGCGCAGATGAGCGACGCAGTGGCCAAACTGGTCAAGCGCTTCGGTGCCGCAGCCTGAGGAAATGGTGGTGATGGGGCAGATTTCCGCCCCATACGGCATCAAGGGTTGGGTCAAGGTTCGGCCATTCACTGATGCGCTCGACACGCTCCTCGATTTCCATTCCTGGTGGATGGGCGGGGAAGGGAACTGGCGCAAGATCGAAGTGTTCGAGGCTTTCCTGCACGGGAAAAGCATCGTCGCCAGCCTGGAAGGCTGTCCGGACAGGAATGTCGCCGAAAGGCTGAAGGGGCAGCAGATCGCGGTTCCCAGATCGGCTCTTCCCGAGGCGGGCGAAGACGAATATTACTGGGCCGACCTGGTCGGGCTGAAAGTGGTGAACCTCGAAGGAGTCGAACTCGGCAGGATCGGGAACATCATCGGCACCGGCGCGAACGACGTGATGGAAGTGAAGGGCGGGAAAACCCGGCTCATTCCTTTCGTCAAGCGTCATGTGCTCGAAGTGGACCTCGATGCGAAGCAGGTCCTGGTGGACTGGGGCGTGGATTACTGAGGTGAGGATCGAGGTCGTCACTCTCTTCCCGGAGATGGTCGGGGAGTTCACGCGTTTCGGCGTCACGGGCAGGGCGAAGGACAAGGGAATCTACCTCCTCGGGACGAAAAATCCCAGGGAGTATGCTGCGAACCAGTATCGCACGGTCGACGACAGGCCTTACGGGGGCGGACCGGGAATGGTGATGATGGCCGAACCGCTGGAACATGCCATCGATGCGGCGCTTGCGGGAGAAGAGGTCAAGGTGGTCTACCTGTCTCCGCAGGGTGCGAAGCTCGATCACGGGAAGGTGATGCAGCTTGCAAAGGAGCCGCTGCTGGTTCTGGTCGCAGGAAGGTATGAAGGCGTGGACGAGCGCCTGATCCGGAGGAGGGTGCATGAGGAAATCTCGATCGGGGATTATGTGCTTTCCGGCGGAGAGCTTGCCGCGCTGGTTCTGATCGATGCGGTGGTGAGGCAGTTGCCGGGCGTGCTCGGAGATGCCGGTTCAGCAGAGGAAGATTCCTTTGTGAACGGGCTTCTGGATTGTCCGCACTATACGCGGCCGGAAGTGTACAGGGGTGACGCCGTACCCCAGGTCCTGCTCTCGGGGGATCATGCAAGGATAAGGCGCTGGCGGCTCAAGGAGTCGCTGGGAAGGACATGGCTCAGGCGCCCGGATCTTTTGCAGGAAAGGGAGCTGAGCCCGGAGGAAAGGAAGCTGCTTGACGAATTCAGGCAGGAATCGAAATGTGTTTAAGGAGCTGGAAATGAATCTGATCGCCCAACTGGAACAGGAAGAGATCGCCCGTCTGGGCAAAACCATCCCCGAGTTTGCACCCGGGGATACCGTGATCGTCAACGTGAACGTGGTCGAAGGCGAAAGAAAGCGCGTTCAGGCCTACGAAGGCGTGGTGATCGCCAAGCGCAACCGCGGACTCAATTCCGCTTTCACGGTCCGCAAGATTTCCTCCGGAGAGGGAGTCGAGCGTACTTTCCAGACCTATTCCCCGCTGATCGCCAGCATCGAGGTGAAGCGTCGCGGCGACGTGCGTCGCGCGAAGCTCTACTATCTGCGCGAGCGTTCCGGAAAGTCTGCAAGGATCAAGGAAAAGCTTCCCGCAAGGAAATCCGCCTGATTCCTTCAGGAATAAAAAAGGCTGCGAAAGCAGCCTTTTTTATTGCCCGAAAGAAACGCAATGGAACGATTCTCACCATCCTTTTGGGATCCGGAATCAGAACCATTCAATATATGTTTCATATCGGCGGCGCCTGTTCGCAAAATAATAGCAATGAGCTATAAAACCATTTGAGCATGATGGTTTTAAATATAAGACTTGCCTTATATTAGCGTTATGCTATATTTACACCGTGGATTGTCACTTTAAAGGGGTAGATCATGGTCAATATGAGCGAATTGATAATGCCGTTCGGAATCGGGTTCGTCATCGGCATCGTTCTGTTCGTGGTTCTGGAGCGTCTCGGGTATATCGACAAGTGGCTTGGTCTCGAGAGCGCGCCTCCCCGTCACAAACAGGTCCACTCCTGATCAGGCATCGAAGCGGCGGTACTGGATGGCTTCGGCGACATTTTCCTTCGAAATGCCGAAGCTGCCTTCCAGGTCCGCCATGCTTCGGGCGATCCGGAGCACCTTGTGATAGGCTCTTCCTGACAGATGGAGCGAGTCTGTTGCCTGCCTGATGAGTTTCTCCCCGGATGAATCCGGCCTGCAGAAGCGCATCGTTTCCTTCACCTCGAGTTCGGCATTCGGCTTGCCCTGCCGCTCCATTTGTAATTTTCTCGCTATCTCCACCCTTGATCTTATCCTTTCGCTGGTCTCCCCAATGGGCGGCATGCTGAGTTCGTCGTAACGGACGGGCGGCATTTCCACCCGAATGTCGATGCGGTCCAGAAATGGGCCGGAAATTTTCGCCCGATAACGCGCGACCTGATCCGAAGTGCAGTGGCACCTGCCGCTCGGGTGGCCGAGGTAGCCGCAGGGACAGGGATTCATGGCGGCAATGAGTTCGAAACGAGCTGGGAAATCCACCTGTTGCGCCGCTCGCGAAATGGTGATTTTTCCGGATTCGAGCGGCTCCCTCAGGGATTCCAGAACCGCTTT
>JABEVD010000168.1 GCA_013044025.1 Burkholderiales bacterium | reverse complement strand
GGAAATTTCAGCCAACCGGGCGATCAAGTACGATGCGGCCGTCGTCGATGCGCTGCTCGGGATGGTGAATCGAAAAGGCTATCGACTGCCGGGGTAGGGCATCGCGCAGGGAGTGACAGAGGGCCTGGCTCGTTTCCGGTTAAATATTAGCGTAATTGCATGTTCATGGATTCTGTGGTAAAAATGTGTGCATGAACCTCCGAGATTCATTCCTGTTGCGAATTGCCGTTGCCGCGATGCTGCTGTTCGGCTTGTGGTTCGCACAGGACATTCAGTTGACGGATCCTCCCCAAGGCGGCGACATCGTGTATTCCCTGGACGATGGAGGTGACGCGGACGATGAAACGCTGTTACCGGTTTCCGCTGTCGGCGCGAGCTTACCCGAGCCGCTTTTGCAAGTTTATCCCCGGGGCGCGGTGAGCCCCGTCCACACCATCTGTTTTTCGCCACCTTACCGGCCCCCAACCCAATCCGCCTGATTCCAGAATGGCTTCGATCGCCATGATCGAAGTGTTGACGCCATGGCGTCGCAATCGACGGATTTTACATGAAAAAATTTTTCCTGAAGGCGGGCGCGCTGCTCATCGTCTGGGCGGCTGCTCCGGCAGTTGCCGCACCGCTGTCTCTTGAGCAGGTGTTGCTGCTTGCCGAAAAAAACAGTCCTGCGCTGAAACTCGCGGCATCGCGCTCCGATGGAGCGAGAGCTGCGCTCGACACCGCGCGAGCCTATCCCAATCCAGATATCGAATTCGGAGCCGGAAAATCCCGCCTGTATCCCGTCTCCACCCCGGGGGGGCGCAATACTTTGCTTGCCTTTTCCCAGCCGGTCGAATTGCCGGGGTTGCGGGAAGCGAAGCGGCGAGGAGCGGAAGCCGGCATGGCGGCAGGCGATGCATTGCTCGAAGATGCAAGGGTTGCCCTGTATGCGAAAGTCAGGCAGTCCTATCTCGATGTCGTGCGCAGCGAGGAAGAAGCGCGGCTTGCAAGCGAAAATCATGCGCTCCTGAAGCAGATTCGCGATCGCGTGAAGCTTCGCGCTGAAGTGGGGGAGTCGCCACGGTATGAATTCGTCAAATCCGAAGCGGAACTGCTCAATGCGCGGAGCATTGCCAAAAGCGCGGAGATCCGGGTGGATCAGGCCAAGGGGCGTTTGCGCGCGCTGATGGGTGTACCTTTTCCGGAGAGTTTCGAGACAGTCTCGCCTCGGCAACTCGCCGCGGATCTACCCGACATCAAAAAATTGCGCGCAGAGCTACTGGAGAAGCAGCCCGCATTGCGCCTTTATGCTGCCGAGTCGGCCCGCGCTGCGGCAAGGCTCGATCAGGAGCGCAACCTGCGCATCCCGCAACCGACTCTCAGGTTGAGCGCCGAGCGTCATCCTGATGTCAGCCTGTGGCGGGTGGGGCTATCCATGCCGCTGCCGCTCTGGGATCGCCGCAAGGGGCCGATCGGTGAGGCAACTGCCAATTTCGAACGTGCGAAATCGGAAGAAGAGAGCGTCCGTCTGGGGCTGCTCGGCGAACTGGAGCAGGCCTACGGGCGTTATCAGATCGCAAAACGCCAACTCGACATTTTCGAGAAGGGGCTGCTGCGCGAGGCCGAAGCTGCGGTGAAAGTGGCCGAAGCCGGCTATCGTTTCGGAGAGCGCGGCATTCTCGACTATCTCGATGCGCAACGCGTCTATCGCAATACCCGAATCGATTACCTCAATGCCCGTTATGAACTGCAATTTGCGCTGATCGACATCGACCGGTTGCGCGCAATTCCCGGAGAAGTGAAATGAAATCAGTGAACATCATAGCCGCTCTTGCTGCGGCGCTCTTGCTTTCCGCATGTCAGCAAAAACAGGAAGCGCCGGCCGTGGTTGTGCCGCAGGACCCTTCCATCGTGAACATATCGGATGCGTTGCTTGGAAGACTCAAGGTGGCCTCGGCAGGGGAAGTTGCAGTCGCCGAAACCATGCGGGTGCCCGCCCGCATCGAAATGGACGAGCAGCGGGTGGCCCGCATTGGCGCAGCAGTGACCGGTCGGGTGACCGGGCTATTCGCCGAAATCGGACGGCGCGTTCCCAAGGGCGCATTGCTTGCGCAACTCAACAGCACCGAGCTTTCCTCGGCCCAGCTCGTCTACCTCAAGGCGCATTCCCAGGAGAACCTGCAGGCGAGTGCGGTCAGGCGTGCGCGCCTCCTCTACGAGTCCGACGTGATCAGCGCGGCCGAACTGCAAAAGCGCGAAAGCGAATGGATGCAGGCGCAAGCCGAGAAAGTGGCCGCACAGGATCGGTTGAAGGTGCTTGGCATGACCCTCCGCGATCTGGATACGCTTGCCGTAACCCGATCCGTTCATTCCCTGTCTTCGGTGACCGCCCCCATCGACGGCACCGTGGTCGAACGCAAGGTGACGCAGGGGCAGGTGCTCCAGCCTGCCGATCCGATGTTCACGATCGCAGATCTCGCCCGCCTGTGGCTGATCGCGGAAATTCCAGAGCAGCAGGCGGGAGGAGTCAGGACCGGAGGAGAGGCGATGGCCGAGATTCCGGCGCTTCCCAATCAGGCCATCCGAGGAAAGCTGATTTTCGTTTCCGACACCGTGAAGCCCGACACTCGCACAGTTACTGCGCGTATGGCCATCGACAATCCTGAAGGATTGATCAAGCCCGGCATGCTCGCCTCGATGCTGATCAAGGGGAGGCCCCGGCATCGGGTGATGGTGCCGACCGCGGCCGTGGTGCGGGAAAACAACCGGGATCACGTCTTCGTGAGGCTGGATCAGCATCGTTTCCAGTTGCGAGCGGTGAAACTCGGGGCGGAGGAGGGGGGGTATTCGCCCGCGCTCGAAGGGCTCAAGGCGGGGGAAGCGATCGTCACCGAAGGCGCTTTTCATCTCAACAACGAGCGTCGCCGCAAGGAACTCGAAGGCTGAACAGGAGAGAACATGCTGGAAAACATGATACGCGCTGCGCTCAAGCAGCGCCTGATTCTGGTGGTCGTGGCGATTTGCCTGTTCGCCTTCGGAATCCATGCATCGCGCAAGCTGTCGGTGGATGCCTTTCCCGACGTGACCAACGTGCAGGTTCAGATCGCCGCCGTGGCGCAGGGACGCTCTCCCGAGGAAGTGGAGCGTTTCGTCACGGTGCCGCTCGAAATGGCGATGACCGGTTTGCCGGGGCTGGAGGAGATGCGTTCCCTCAACAAGCCGGGACTTTCGCTCATCACCCTCGTATTCACCGATGCCACCGACGTCTATTTCGCACGGCAACAGGTGATGGAGCGGTTGATCGAGGTCTCGGGGCGCATGCCCGTAGGGGTATCGCCGACGCTGGGGCCGCTTTCCACCGGGCTTGGCGAGGTTTACCAGTATACGCTGGAGCGCCCGGATGACGGTGCCCGGGCTCTTTCCCGGGAAGAACTCACTTCGCGCCGAATTGTTCAGGACTGGGTGGTGAGGCCGCTTTTGCGCGGCATTTCAGGTGTTGCCGAAATCAATTCCCAGGGCGGCTACATCAAGCAATACCAGGTGCTGACGAACCCCGACCGGATGCGTCACCATCAGGTCACCCTGCAACAGGTCTACCAGGCGCTCGCTCGCAACAATGCCAATTCCGGCGGCGGCGTGCTGCCGCATTATGCCGAACAGTACCTGATCCGCGGCGTGGGTCTCATCCGCAATCTGGACGATATTGGCAGCATCGTGCTGAAGGAGCAGGGCGGCGTGCCGGTTCTCGTGCGAGACGTTGCCGAAATCGGTATAGGCCACGAAGTGCGTTACGGTGCGTTGCTGAAGAACGGCGTGACCGAATCGGTCGGCGGCGTGGTAATGATGATCCGCGCGGGCAACGCCAAGGAAGTGGTCTCGCGAATCAAGGAAAGGGTCGCAGAGATCAATTCCAGGGGCATGCTGCCGGACGGGCTGAAGATCACGCCCTATTATGACCGAAGCGAACTGGTCGATGCCGCCCTTCACACCGTGGTGAAGGTCCTGATCGAGGGCGTATTGCTGGTGATCGTCATTCTGTTCCTGTTTCTCGGCGACGTCCGCTCTTCTCTGGTGGTGGTGTCATCCCTCCTGCTGACCCCGCTCATCACGTTCATCGTCATGAATTACCTGGGTATTTCCGCTAACCTGATGTCGCTCGGGGGGCTCGCCATTGCCACCGGGCTGATCGTCGATGGTTCGGTGGTGGTCGTGGAGAACGCTTTTCAGCGGCTTGCGGAGAACAAGGGGCAGGGTTTGAGCCGGGCGAGGGTGGTCCTCGAAGCCGCGACCGAAGTGGGAACGCCGGTGATTTTCGGCGTGTCGATCATCATTCTGGTATTCCTGCCCCTGATGACGCTTCAGGGAATGGAAGGGAAAATGTTTGCGCCGCTCGCCTACACGATCGCCATCGCGCTGTTCGTCTCGCTCATCATTTCGCTCACCCTGATTCCGGTGCTCTGCTCGTATTTTCTGGTCGGGAAGGATGAGCACGATACCAGGCTGGTCGCGCTGGCGAGAAAGCCCTACCTTGCGTTGCTCGATATTGCACTCGCAAATGGCAGGAAGACCATCCTGGCTGCCCTGGCGCTGTTTGTATTTGCCATCGCGCTGTTGCATTTTCTCGGCACGGCATTCATTCCGGAAATGAAGGAAGGTTCCATCGTTCCCGGCATCAATCGGGTGCCGAACATTTCCCTCGAGGAATCGATCTCGATGGAGATGGAAGCGATGCGCATGGTGATGCAGGTTCCGGGAGTGAAATCCGCCGTCTCGGGAATCGGGCGTGGGGAGAGTCCGGCGGACTCACAAGGACAGAACGAATCGACTCCCATCGTCAGCCTGAAGCCCGCATCCGAATGGCCGCGAGGCTGGACCCAGGACGACATCGCATCCGCGATCCGTGGGAAGCTGTCTTCTTTGCCCGGCGTGCAGATCATCATGGCGCAACCGATATCGGACCGGGTGGACGAGATGGTCACGGGCGTTCGCTCGGACGTCGCGATCAAGCTGTTTGGCGACGATCTGGAGGTGTTGAAGGAGAAGGCGGAAGAGATCGCGAAGCTAGCTTCATCCGTGAAGGGTGCCGAAGACATCAAGGTCGGGCGCGCGACTGGGCAACAGTATCTTTCCATCGAAATCGACCGGCAGGCCATTGCACGTCATGGCATCAATGTTTCCGACGTACAAGACGTCATCGAGGCGGCTATCGGCGGCAAGCAGGCGACCGAGATTTACGAGGGCGAGCGCCGCTTCGGCGCGGTGGTGCGTCTTCCCCAGGCTTTTCGCGGGGATGTGGAGACGATTCGCGGGCTGCTGGTGAATTCCCCGAACGGCGCGCTGGTCGCGCTGGAAAATCTGGCCGACATCCGGGTGCTGGACGGCCCGGCCCAGATCAGCCGGGAGAAGGCGCGACGCCGCATCGTGATCGGGGTGAACGTGAAGGATCGCGATCTGGGCGGTTTCGTTGCCGAATTGCAGCAGGTGGTGGAGCGCAAGGTCAGGCTTCCAGAAGGATATACCCTGGAATGGGGCGGGCAGTTCCAGAACATGGAGCGCGCCATGGGGCATCTGAAGATCATCGTTCCGGTGACCATTGCCGCGATCTTCTTCCTGCTCTTCCTGCTGTTCGGATCGCTGCGTTATGCCTTTCTCATCATCCTGGTTCTGCCCTTTGCCTCCATCGGCGGGGTGATCGCGTTGTTCTTGGCCGGGGAATATCTGTCTGTTCCGGCCTCGGTGGGCTTCATCGCGCTGTGGGGGATCGCGGTCCTGAACGGCGTGGTGCTGGTTTCCTACATTCGCCGCCTGCGCGAGGAAGGAATGGAACAGATGGAAGCCATCGTTCAGGGATGCAGGCAACGTTTCCGTCCGGTGCTGATGACCGCCACCGTTGCCATGCTCGGACTGATCCCGATGCTGTTCGCGAGCGGGCCGGGTTCGGAAGTGCAGAAGCCGCTTGCGATCGTGGTGATCGGCGGACTGATCACCTCGACCCTGCTCACCCTGATCGTGCTGCCCACATTGTATCGCTGGTTCGAGGAAAAACCGGTCGAAGCTTAGGAGAGTTTACATGAAAGAAATCAAGGCAATCATTCGTCCATCCCATCTGCACAAGGTTCGGGATGCTTTCCGGGCGCTGCCGGGTTTTCCCGGCATGACTGTATCCCAGGCAGAAGGAAGCAGCGCGCATTCAGGCGTCGAGCGCCATGATACGATCCGGGGAGAATTGACCGATTTTACAAGGAAAGTGCGCATCGAAATCCTGGCCCCGGACGAAATGGTGCTTGACATCGTCTCCATCGTCCACGAAAACGCGCACACCGGACAGATGGGCGACGGCGTACTGTGGGTGAGCGAGGTACAGGATTTCGTTCACCTTTGCTTGCCGTTTGCCGGGCGATGATGTTGATGCGGACGCTGCGACACGGTGAGCGGGGAATCGAAAAAGAGCGTGATGGCATCGGCCTTTGAATGCCCTGATTTCCGTCCGCAGTGAATCAGGCCGAAAGATCGATCTGGTTCACCGTGCCGGCCTTACCATCCTCGGTGAGATAGACTCCGGTCTGTCTCACCGTTCCCTGCAACTGGTTGGCTTGGTTCTTGATGTCGAATGGGGTGTCGACGGGGTTCACCGAAATGGCGCCCACCCCTGCGTCCTTCAGGCTGGTGATCTGGTCGGCGCCGGATGCGCTCTTGCTCCAGATTTTCAGGCGGCTGTAGACCGGATCGTTCTCGTCGATCCAGCCGTTCCTGTCGGAATCGTAGGCGGAGAGCTCCTGGAAACCCTGGCCGGTTTTCGTTCCGAATAGCTGGCTGCCGCTCGTGACCTGGCCGTTGTCGGAGAGCACGAGAAAACCGCTTCCGCTGGTGGGAAAGGGTATGCTCTCGGGGCTCCCGTCCGAATTGAGGTCGAAGAAGAAACGGGCTGCGGAAAGGGTAGGGGAGCTTCCTTCGAGGTTGATGACGAGCGGATCGGTCTTTTTCGCAGTATCGCCGATCCTGATGCTTTGGCTGGAAGTGACCGAATATTGCCTTGCCATGTGCACGGCAAGATCGAACTGCAACTGTTTCCCGTCCGAAGTCGTCACCGATCCTGTAGCAGTGAAGCTGCTTTTTTCGGTTTCGCTGTAGGTGGAACTCTGGCTGTATTCGACGCTGAAACCCGGGCTAGGCGTTGCCGCGGGCGGCGGCGAATGTGTCACGGTACTTAAGCTTACGGTCCTGATCTTCATTCCGGTGAGCCGTTCCACCAGGAGCTTTGCGACTATCAGTTCCGGCGGTATCTGCTGTGATTCGCTCGCTGCCATGTCGGTTGCCGCCTTCGAAATCGATACCTGATCGGGCTGGTTGGTCGTGACATGCAGGCTTTGTGTGACTTCCATGCTTTGCGACGCCGCATGGCTAGACGTGAGAGAGAGGTCTGATGATGCGATTTTCATTTTCCCCTCCTGAAAAGGGAATAAACTGTATTGTTATCGGCCGATTCTGGAATTTCTTAAGTATTGACAGCATTAATATTCATTTTTTGCTATATCACTTCTGATTCGTGGTCTATATTGAAGGCAAGAGAATCAACGGGATGGGTGAGAAAATGAAAAGCGCTGAATTTCAGGAACTGAAGGACGCGGTTGAAGATTTGACGCCTCGTCAACGCAGCCAGTTGGTCGAGTGCCTGCACAGGATCGACCATATCCAGGAAGTGAACGGCCTGATCGAGAACCGGGTATTGAAT
>JABEVD010000167.1 GCA_013044025.1 Burkholderiales bacterium | reverse complement strand
GGATTCAAAGGCAAGCGCCTTCTTGACCTCCACGTCATCGAGGAATCCCTTGTTGACCGCAAAGAGCGTCAGCGCCATTTCGGAAATGCTCATCGGGCTGTATTGGGTCTGCTTCATGAGTTCCGTCACCAGCTTGCCGCGCTCGAGCTGCTTGCGAGTCGCTTCGTCCAGGTCAGACGCGAACTGCGCGAACGCAGCCAGCTCACGATACTGGGCGAGTGCCAGACGGATACCGCCACCGAGCTTCTTGATGACTTTGGTCTGGGCTGCGCCACCCACGCGGGAAACCGACAGACCCGCATTGATTGCGGGACGGATACCTGCATTGAACAGATCGGTTTCCAGGAAGATCTGACCGTCGGTGATCGAAATCACGTTGGTCGGAACGAAAGCGGAAACGTCTCCTGCCTGGGTTTCGATGATCGGAAGTGCGGTCAGCGAACCGGTCTTTCCCTTCACTTCTCCGTTGGTGAGCCTTTCCACATATTCGGCGTTCACCCTGGCTGCGCGTTCAAGCAGGCGCGAGTGCAGGTAGAAAACGTCGCCGGGGTAGGCTTCGCGACCGGGAGGACGACGCAGCAGCAGCGAAATCTGGCGATATGCCCATGCCTGCTTGGTCAGATCGTCATAAACGATCAGCGCATCTTCGCCTCTGTCCCTGAAATATTCGCCCATGCAGCATCCGGAATAGGGAGCGATGTATTGCATCGCAGCGGATTCGGATGCCGTCGCTGCCACGATGATGGTGTGACCCATCGCGCCATGCTCTTCGAGCTTCCTCACCACGTTGGCGATCGAGGATGCCTTCTGGCCGATCGCAACATAGATGCAGATGACGCCGGTGCCTTTCTGGTTGATGATGGCGTCGACTGCAACAGCGGTCTTGCCGGTCTGGCGGTCGCCGATGATCAGCTCGCGCTGTCCGCGGCCGATCGGCACCATCGCATCGATGGACTTCAGACCGGTTCCCATCGGTTGATCCACCGATTGCCTGGCGATCACGCCCGGCGCGATCTTTTCGATCGGGGAGGAGCCGGAAGCATTGATCGGACCCTTGCCATCGATCGGCTGACCCAGCGCATTGACCACGCGGCCGACGAGCTCGCGACCGACTGGCACTTCCAGGATGCGTCCGGTGCACTTGACGATATCGCCTTCGCTGATGTGTCCGTATTCACCCAGAATCACCGCGCCGACCGAATCACGCTCGAGGTTCAGTGCGAGACCGAAAGTATTGCCGGGAAACTCCAGCATTTCACCCTGCATCGCGTCGCGCAGGCCGTGAATCCTGACGATACCGTCGGTCACCGAAACAACGGTTCCTTGCGTGCGAACTTCAGTCGTTGTCGCAAGGCCCTCTATCTTGCTTTTAATCAGTTCACTGATTTCAGATGCATTCAACTGCATGATAACTCCTATCTTGTAAGGGCGAATGCCATCGCCTGTAACTTGCCGCGCACCGATGCATCGATCACGTCATCGCCGATCACTATCCTCACCCCGCCCAGCAACTCGGGGTCGACATTCACGGAGGCATCCACTTTTTTCTTGAACTTTTCTTCCAGCCGCCCGACCAGATCCTTCAACTGGTCGCTGGACATCGGATACGCCGAAGTCACGACGGCATCGAGGACTCCGCCCTCTTCGGCCTTCAGGGTTTCGTAGTGATCGTAGATCTCCTTCAAAACCCCGAGCCTTCCATTGTGGATCAGCTCGCCGACAAGATTTCTGCCCATTTCATCCAGCTTGCCGCTGCAGACGGAGAGAAACAATTCCTCGAGTCTCCCCGGCGTGACGTTGGGATCATTGATGCATGACTGCATTCCGGCGTCTTCGGAGACTGCCGCCATGAATCCCAGCATGCCGGACCAGTCCTCCAGTGTACCCTTCTCTTTCGCCACGCGGAAAACCGCTTCGGCATAGGGTCTCGCAATTGTGACGATCTCCGCCATAACGGTCCTTTACAGTTCAGCCTGGATGGTTTTGAGAAGTTCTGCGTGCTTGGCCGCATTGACTTCAGCGCGAAGGATCTTTTCCGCGCCGGCTACGGCCAGTGCAGCCACCTGATCGCGCAGCGCTTCGCGGGCGCGATACACTTCCTGGTCGATCTCTGCCTTGGCGCCGGTCAGAATGCGTTCGCTTTCCTGCTTCGCGCCCGTCTTGGCTTCATCGATGATCTGACCGGCCCTGCTTTCAGCCTGCGCGATGATCTCTGCTGCCTTGTGCTTGGCGTCGTGCAGAATTTCCACGGAACGCTTGGTTGCAAGTTCGAGCTCGTTCTTGCCGCGCTCACCCGCCGCCAATCCGTCGGCAATCTTCTTCGCACGCTCCCCCATCGCATTGGTGATGGGCGGCCAGATGTATTTCATGCAGAACCAGACAAACATGACGAACATGATCGTCTGGCCGAGAAGTGTTGCATTGATGTTCATGCAAGATCTTTCTTCGGTTATGTTCCGCTGTGCTTAACGATTAGCCGGCAACAGCAAACAGGATGTACATGGAGATACCGACGGCAATCATCGGAACCGCGTCAACGAGACCCATGACGATGAAGAACTGGGTACGCAGCATGGGGATCAATTCGGGCTGGCGTGCGGCGCCTTCCAGAAATCTTCCACCCAGCACACCGATGCCGATTGCAGCGCCCAATGCGCCCAATCCCATCATGACTGCGCCGGCTACGTAAAGAAGAGCGTGTGCCGTATCCATTTATTTTTTCTCCTGTAAATTAAAAGTAAACAAAGGTTGGTAAAAAAAATCAGTGATGTTCCTGATGAGCCATGTCCAGATACACGATCGTCAGCGTCATGAAGATGAACGCCTGCAGGGTGACGATCAGGATGTGGAAGATCGCCCATGGGAGCGAAAGGCTCCACTGGATCCAGAAAGGAAGCAGCGCGATCAGGATGAAGATCATCTCACCCGCGTACATGTTTCCAAAAAGACGCAGCGCCAGCGAGATGGGCTTGGAAATCAGGTTCACGCCCTCCAGAAACAGATTCGCTGGAAGTCCGAACTTGCCGAAAGGCTGGAGCGTCAGTTCGCCGATAAACCCCCCCAATCCCTTGATTTTCACGCTGTAATACAGAACGAGAATGAACACGCCGATCGACATGCCGAACGTGGCATTCGGATCCGTGGTCGGGACCACCTTGAAGAAGGGTACGCCCATCGCCTTTGCCAGGTAGGGAACGTAGTCGACAGGAATCAGATCCATCCAGTTCATCAGGTAGATCCAGAAGAAAACGGTCAGCGCGAGCGGCGCGATCATCGTGTTCTTTCCCGAAAAAGAGCCTTTTACGCTGTCCTCGACGAACTCGACCGACCATTCCGCGAAATTGACGAGACCGGAAGGTACGCCGGCGGTCGCTGCCGCTGCCGCTTTCTTGAAGATGAACAGGAAAACCACCCCCAGCAGGAAAGACATCAGGACGGTATCCACAGTGAACGACCAGAATCCCATCTGCTTCGCCTGTTCCGCGCTGTGGGCGATCCCCCACCCGCCATCGGGCAGATGCCCCCAGGTCAGGTGCTCGAGATGGTGCTTGATGTATTCAGAAGAAGTAAGTGCTTCGCTAGACATAGTTTTAGTTCTCGATTCCGTTCAGCAGCAGTCTTGCTGCAATCATGCCCACCTGGCCCACGACGAATCCCGCAACCACAAGCAGCGGGGCCAACCCCAGAAACTTCAGACCTGTAACGAGCATCATTCCGACCATCACATAGCGTTCCAGGCTGGCCAGATACATCGATTTCAGGTGATCGCCGGCACTTCGCTCGCCCACTTTTTCCCTGATCTTCCATTCCAGCATCGAGCTGTTGGTCAATGAGGCGATCGCACCCCAAAGTACCGACTCGGCTGCATGGGAATTGACCAGGAAGTAAGCTGTAATGGCGCTTGTTATCGCGACGATTATTTGGATTCCCACTACACGGAATGCTTTATTATTCATCGCGCCTTCAGACAATCATCGGGATGTTAACAATGTTTTTGATCCCTGTCAAACATAGGGGATTCCTAATGAAGCAGGGAAAGCAAGGTATCCAGATGATCCAGACTGGAATATTCGATGGTAATCTTTCCGCTCCCCTTCTTGCCCTGATTGATGACCACGTTGGTTCCCACTCTCGCCGAGACTTCTTCCTGCAGCCTGCTCACGTCGGGATCGATTTTCTTCTCGGGCTTCGGCGGTTTTTGCAGGGCCTGCACCAGTCTTTCGGTTTCTCTCACCGAAAGCTGTTTTTTCACGACCACATTCGCCACCTCGATCTGCTCCGCATTTTCCAGTGACAGCAGTGCCCTGGCATGGCCCATGTCGATTTTCCCATGCATGAGCAGCTCCTGGACCGGCGCGCACAGATTGAGCAACCTCAGCAGATTGCTCACTGCGCTTCGGGAATAGCCGACAGCTTCGGCTGCACCCTGATGGGTCATCCCGAACTCGTCGATCAGACGCTGGATTCCTTGCGCCTGCTCCAGCGGATTCAGATCCTCCCTCTGGATGTTTTCGATGAGCGCCATGGATAGCGCCGCCTCGTCTGCAACTTCCCTGACCAGCACCGGAACCTGTTCCAGGCCTGCAATCCTGGATGCCCGCCAGCGCCTCTCCCCGGCGATGATTTCGTATCGGTCCATTCCGATCGGCCTGACCAGGATCGGCTGCATGATCCCCTGCTTTCTGATCGATTCGGACAAATGCCTCAGGGACTCTTCGTCCATCTGGCTTCTCGGCTGATATTTTCCGGGTTGCAGATCGTCGATCGACAGATTTTTCACTTCACCCTGCGTCGATTCGGATTCGCTTCCCAGAAGCGCCTCAAGCCCCCTGCCCAGTCCCTTCATTTTTGCCATTTGCACCCTCATTTCCTTATTTCTCGCCTCATGCGCCGTGGCGGTTGAGCAATTCTCCAGCCAGCGTCAGATAGGCTGCCGCTCCCTTGGACGACTTGTCATGCACCATCGCAGGCAAACCGTAGCTCGGCGCTTCCGCAAGACGAACGTTTCTCGGGATCACCGTCCTGTAGAGTTTGTCGCCGAAATGGTTCTGCAGCTGGTCGGAAACCTGTTGCGCCAGCGTGTTTCTCGGATCGAACATGGTTCGAAGCAAACCTTCTATCTGCAGATTGCTGTTCAGATTGGCGCGTACCCGCTTGATGGTGTTGATGAGGTCGCTCAATCCTTCCAGCGCATAATATTCGCACTGCATCGGGATCATCACCGCATGCGCCGCGCACAGTCCGTTTACCGTGAGCAGATTCAATGCGGGCGGGCAATCGATGAGGATGTAGTCGTAATTTTGCGCCACCGAATCAAGCGCATCCTTGAGCCTGGTTTCCCGCCCCGTTTCTTCGACCAGTTCGATCTCCGCTCCCGCCAGATCCCGGTTGGCGGGAAGCATGTCGTATTGCGCCGTCTCGGATCTGACGAGCACCTCATCGATCCTTTTTTGGCCGAGCAACAGATGGTAGATGGTGCTTCTGAGCTTTTTCTTGTCGATCCCGCTTCCCATCGTGGCATTGGCCTGAGGATCGAGATCGACGACAAGCACCCTCTGCTTGGCTGCAGCGAGGCTTGCCCCCAGATTCACGCTCGTCGTCGTTTTGCCGACCCCACCCTTCTGATTGGTGATCGCCAGAATTCTCGCAGACATACGCTACTCAGATTTGGTTTTCATGATGACCAGATGCCGCTCTCCCTCGACGAAAGGAACTTCGAGGCGGACCACTTTTACGATTTCCACATCATTCGGAAGCCTGGACAATTCCCCTTCCGGATCCTTACCCTTCATTGCTGCGAGCATTCCCCCTTCAGCCAGGAGATGCCGGGAAAGATTCACGAACTCCGCCGCATCCGCAAATGCCCTGGAAATCACGCAGTCGAAGTGTCCGCTCACTTCCTCCACCCTGCGCGCTTCCACGCGGACATTGTGTAGTCCAAGCTCGATGCGGCACTGTTTCAGGAAGTTCGATTTTTTCTGGTTGCTTTCCACGAGCGTGAACTCGGAATCCGGACATGCGATGGCAAGGGGAATCCCGGGAAGACCCCCTCCGCTTCCGATATCCGCGAATGTCTTTCCTTCCAGGTGTGCCAGTACGGAAAGACTGTCCAGCAGGTGATGGCTGATCATTCTTTCACGATCCCGGATCGCCGTAAGATTATAGACCCGGTTCCATTTCGCCATCAGATCGACATAGGAAAGCATTCCTGCGATCGCTTCGTCAGGAAGCCGGACACCGAGCTGTTCCAGGCCCGTTTCGAAGCTGCTCATGCCGAAAGTTTCTCTTCCGCCCGTTTTCTATGCACGAGCAACAGGGAAATTGCCGCAGGTGTGATACCGGACAACCTGGAAGCCTTTCCGATGGTCTCCGGGCGATCTCTTTTCAGAATCTGGCGAGTTTCCGCCGAGAGTCCCGTTACGGCATCGTAATCCAGATGCTCCGGGAGCGGAAGCTCTTCGTACTGCTTCAATCTGACGATCTCCTCGGTCTGGCGATCGATGTATCCCTGGTACTTTGCCTGGATTTCCACCTGCTGCGCCACCTCATCCGGGATGTCTTCATCCGGTCGCGCGATGCGAAGCAAGTCTGCGTGCGCCACTTCCGGTCTCCTCAGAAGATCGTGCAGGCTGTATTCGCGTTCGATCTGCTTACCGAGCAGCGCTTGCGCAACTTCCGGATCCAGGTTCGCCGGATTGACCCATGTGCATTTCATCCTCTCCGTCTCGCGCGAAATGGCCTCCATCTTTCTGCAAAACCCCGCCCAGCGCTCTTCGCTCACCAGCCCGAGTTCACGTGCCTTCGGCGTAAGCCGCTGGTCCGCATTAGCCTCGCGAAGCAGCAAGCGGTATTCTGCGCGACTGGTGAACATGCGGTAAGGCTCGGTCACGCCCCTGGTCGTCAGATCGTCCACCATCACGCCGAGATAAGCATCGCTTCTGGAAGGACACCATCCTTCCTGGTCCCTGGATCGAAGCACTGCATTGATTCCTGCAAGCATTCCCTGAGCAGCCGCTTCCTCGTAGCCGGTCGTGCCATTGATCTGACCGGCAAAATAAAGATTGCTGACCGAACGGGTTTCCAGGGTGCCGTGGAGGTTTCGCGGATCGAAATAATCGTACTCGATCGCATATCCGGGTCTCGTGACATGCGCATTCTCCAGTCCCTCGATGGAATGGATCAACTTCAGCTGTATGTCGAATGGGAGGCTCGTTGAAATGCCGTTGGGATAGATCTCGGAGGTGTGCAATCCTTCCGGTTCGAGGAAGATCTGATGGCTTTGCCTTTCGGCAAAGCGTGTCACCTTGTCCTCGATCGATGGGCAATATCTTGGCCCCACTCCTTCGATCACCCCGGTGAACATCGGCGAACGATCCAGTCCTGCGCGAATGATTTCATGGGTATTTTCGTTGGTGTGGGTGATCCAGCACGCGACCTGCTGCGGATGCATTGCCGCATTGCCGATGAAGGAGAACACCGGAACGGGATCGTCACCGGGCTGCTTCTCGAGGCGGGAAAAGTCGATGCTTTTTCCGTCGATTCTGGGCGGCGTGCCGGTTTTCAGCCTGCCTGCGGGCAGGTTCATCTCGCGCAGTCTGGCTGAAAGGCTGACCGAAGGGGGATCGCCCGCCCTGCCGGCCTGATAATTTTTCAGGCCGACATGAACCAAGCCGGCGAGGAAGGTCCCGGCCGTCAGGATGACCGTTTCGCCACGGAATCGGATTCCGAGCTGGGTGACCACTCCTGCCGCACGATCTCCATCCAGAATGATGTCGTCCACCGCCTGCTGAAACAACCAGAGATTTTCTGTGGATTCGAGGCGCCTGCGGATGGCCTGGCGGTAGAGCATTCTGTCCGCCTGAGCCCGGGTCGCCCTGACCGCATAGCCCTTGCTCGAATTGAGGATGCGAAAGTGAATGCCCGCTTCATCTGCAGCCAGGGCCATGGCGCCATCCATCGCATCGATTTCACGGACGAGGTGCCCCTTGCCGATTCCTCCAATGGCCGGATTGCACGACATCTGTCCAAGCGTTTCGATGTTGTGAGTGAGCAGAAGAGTCTTTGCGCCCATCCTGGCAGCAGCCAGTGCCGCTTCGGTACCGGCGTGCCCGCCCCCCACGACAATCACGTCAAACTTTACTGGATACATGTTCGTGCGCTCGAATGAGAAATTAATGATACTCCACTTTTCCGCGGTCGGATATCGAGTTTCACGTGAAACGGATCGGCTACTTGCCGATGCAGAAGCGCGAAAAAATTTCGCCAAGAAGATCGTCGGGAGTGAATTCGCCGGTGATCGAGGAAAGGGCGAGCTGCGCCTCCCTCAATTCTTCCGCCATGAATTCCGGTGCTTCTGTATCCAGGGCACGGCTCACGGACTGACTGGCCTTTTGCAGCGCATTCACATGCCGCTCGCGTGCGATGAACTGATCTTCTCCCAGGGAGTGCCACGAAAGCATGGCGAGAAGCTCCTCTTTGAGAAGATCCAGCCCCCTGCCCTGCTTTGCCGACATGAATACCGTATGATGCCCCGAACGATCGTCCACGACCGGATCGAATCCTGCAAGGTCGATCTTGTTCATCACCACGAGCCTGGGAAGATCAGGAAGACCGGCCAGTATTCTGTCATCTTCTTCGTCCAGGCCTGAAGCAGCATCCGCGATGTAGAGAATCAGATCGGACTGGCCGATGACTTTTCTCGCCCGCTCCATGCCTATCTTCTCGACAGGGTCTTCCGATTCCCTGAGTCCTGCCGTGTCCACGATATGCGCGGGAATTCCGCCTATTTCGATGGATTGCCTGATCGCGTCGCGGGTGGTGCCCGGGATTTCCGTCACGATGGCCACTTCGTCTCCGGACAACAGATTCAACAGGCTGGATTTTCCCGCATTGGGTTTGCCTGCGATGGCGATCTGGATCCCGGCCCGAAGGATCACTCCCTGTCTTGCGGCTTCGATGATCGAGAGGATATCCTTGAGAATCGAGGTTGCCCTCTTCCTGGCTTCATCCAGGGAAGCAGGCTCGATATCCTCTTCTGGAAAGTCGAGGCCAGCCTCCACCAGCATCCTGAGCTCGACGAGGGAAGAGACCGCTTCCTGGATCCTGCGCGAAAAATCGCCCTGAAGGGAACGAACCGCGCTTCTTGCAGCGCTTCGCGTAGAAGCATCGATCAGGTCGGCCACGCTTTCGGCCTGGGCAAGATCGATCATGTCGTTGAGATAAGCCCTTCTCGTGAATTCACCGGGATCGGCCATCCGCACGCCCAGCGCAAGACAGCGTTCGAGAAGCAGCCTCTGAACCATCATTCCGCCGTGCCCCTGCAACTCCAGCACGTCTTCACCCGTATAGGAATGCGGCGCCCTGAAATACAAAGCGATTCCGTAATCGATGGCTTCGCCGGATTCGTCGAGAAACTTGCAAAGCGATGCCTTCCTGGGAGAAAGATATTTTCCCAGAAGCGCCTGCATCAGGTCCGGAACCGCGGATCCGGAAATGCGAATCACGCCCACTCCCCCCCTGCCGGGCGGAGTGGCGATCGCTGCTATCGTGTCACTTGCCTGCTGCATCGGCTGCTATGGTCTTTCCTACGGTGCGGGTGATATGCCACTGTTGGGCGATGGAAAGCACGTTGTTCACCATCGAGTACAGAACAAGCCCTGCCGGGAAGAAAAAGAAGATCACACTGAATGCAACCGGCATGATCTGCATCACTTTCGCCTGCATCGGATCAGGCGGTGGCGGATTCAGGCGGGTCTGCAGGATCATGGTGATGTCGTAGATGAGCGGCAACACATAGAAGGGATCGGGCTGCGAAAGATCCTGGATCCAGAGCATGAAAGGAGCATTGCGCAATTCGACCGTGGTGAGCAGCACGGTATACAGCGCGATGAAAACCGGAATCTGGATCATGATCGGCAGACAGCCGCCGAAAGGGTTGATCTTTTCGGTCTTGTACAGCTCCATCATCGCCTGGTTCGCGCGCTGGGTATCGTTGCCATACTGTTCCTTCAGCTTCTGCAGCTTGGGACTGACTGCCCTCATCCTCGCCATCGACTTGTAACTGGCTGCGGAAAGCGGGAAGAAGGCGAGCTTGATCAGCAAGGTCACGATCACGATCGCGTAACCCCAGTTGCCAACCCAGTGATGCACCAGCGACAGGCCCCAGAAAAGCGGCTTCGCCAGGATTTTCAGCCATCCGTAATCGACCACGAGATCCAGTCCGGGCGCGGTCTTTGCCAGAAGATCCTGCTCCTGCGGTCCGACGAACATCGGCATTTCGACCTGTTGGGTCTTCCCGGCTTCGATGTCGCCGAGCGGGACGACGATTCCTGCCGAGTACAGATCGCTTCCAACCTTTCTGGTATAGAATTCCCTGGAAACATCCCCATTGGGCAACCATGCGGAGACGAAATGATGCTGGATCATCGCAATCCAGCCATCGCGGCTCTTCTCAGGATAATCCACCTTGCCCTTTTCGATGTCCGAGAAGTCTTCCTTGACGAACTTGGCATTCTGCGTATAAACCGCTGCGCCGGTATAGGTTTTTGCGAATCTGGCCGCACCGACCGGGGGTTCCCCGTCCCGCACGAACTGGAAGTAGGCATAGGGCTTCATCTGTGCGCTACCGGTATTGGTCACGCGATAGGAAATATCGACGATGTAGCTTCCGCGGTGGAATGTATAAATCTTTTCCACCCTGTAACCAGCGGCTGGGGGAGCCTGCAGCGTCACGCTCAGGTCGTCCTTTCCAGGGGCCATCTCGTAGTCGTAGCGCTCTGCAGTGAAAATCGTCTTGTGCGTGGGCAGGCCGTCGCTGATCAGACCGGATTGAACGATGTAAACCCTGCCGCCGGCGACATGAAGGAAGGAATAGGGCTTCGAAGGATCACCGGATTCGCGATATTTGGTCAGGGAGAGCGACCTCAGATCACCGCCTGCGGTATCGATCTCGGCATCCATGAGATCGGTGCGCACATGGATTGGCTTGCCATTTTGCAGCAGGTTGTCCACAGGAGCAGAAGAAACCTGCTCGGAATGAGCAGCGGTCTGCTGCTCCGAAGTGGCGGAGGATGTAGCGGCTACCTTCTTCTCGACCGGATTATGATCGATCTGCCATTTCTTCCAAAGCAGCAGAACGGAGAAGAAAAACACCATGAAGACAATCAGTCGTTTATTATCCATAATCCTTTATCCTGTCGTCAGGGAACAGGATCATATCCTCCCGGATTGAAGGGATGACAGCGCGCGATCCTGCGCAGACCCAACCATAATCCCTTGAAAAAACCGTACCTGACAAGAGATTGGCAGCAATACTCCGAACAGGTCGGAGAGAACCTGCAGTTCTGTCCCAGCAAAGGGCTCAGGGCATACTGATATGCCCTAATCAACCAGATCAGCACCTGCTTCATTTGCCACCCTGACAAAAATTTCGCCGAGATCCCTGCGGGCGAGTTCCATTTCGGCGCATGTGATGGCGCGCCGCAGACGGACTATAACATCAAGTCCGGTCACAAGACGCCTGTTGAGTCGAAAATATTCCCGAACCATTCTTTTGGCGCGATTCCGGCCTACCGCAAGTTTCTGTACCCGCTTGGGAGTCACGACACCCAGTCTTCCCGAATCGCCCTTGCCCGGCTTCCAGGACAGATGGAAATATTTGCCGCGGACCGAGCGCCCATAACCAAAAACGGACGAAAATTCGTCCGCTTTCAGGATCCTGCACGATTTCGGAAACCCGTTGTCCGCCAACTCACAAACCGAGCCGCGTTCTTCCCTTGGCTCTCCTGGCCCGGATGACGCTGCGACCGCCACGGGTCTTCATCCTCACCAGAAAACCGTGCGTGCGCTTGCGCCTCGTAACCGAAGGCTGATACGTACGTTTCATGTCGACTCTCCCTTGAAAAACTGCTTATTACAACCCGGAATTGCTCCCGGTGTCAACCCCATACCGGCAATGCAGCCTCGGGCTGTGGATAAGTCTGGCGAATTCGGCTAAAATTTCGAATCTGCCCTTACCCGGATTCATTCCAACCCGATCTCACGATGGATAACTTCTGGCAATCCTGCCTCGACAGATTCAAGAACGAACTTTCCGCACAACAGTTCAACACCTGGATCAAGCCGCTCAGAATCGAACAGGGCGACGAAGGATTCAGCATCATCGCCCCCAGCCCTTTCGTTCTGCTGTGGGTGAAGGACCGTTTCCTTCCCAGCATCGTTCGCTGGTCACAGGAATATTTCGGAGAGGAAATTCCTTTCGAACTCACCGCGAAGGGCAATCCGGCTGTAAAGACCAGCTCTCCCGCTGCAGCCCCCGCGATTGCTTCCCGCCAAATTCAGGACGAAGCCAAAATCAGGCGCGAGCATAGCAGGCTCAATCCTGCCTTCACCTTTGACACTTTCGTCACGGGCAAAGCAAACCAGCTCGCGCGTGCCGCCGCGATCCAGATCGGGGAAAATCCCGGCCTGGCTTACAACCCGCTTTTCATTTATGGCGGAGTTGGCCTTGGCAAGACCCACCTCATCCAGGCCATCGGCAATCTGGTTCAGTCCAGGAATCCGGAAGCGAAGATACGCTATACCCATGCCGAACAATATGTATCGGATGTCGTGAAGGCATATCGCCACAAGGCATTCGACGATTTCAAACAATTTTATCATTCCCTGGACCTTCTGCTCATCGACGACATCCAGTTCTTCAGCGGAAAGGCGAGAACCCAGGAGGAATTTTTTTACGCATTCAATGCGCTTGTCGACTCCAAGCGCCAGGTCATCATCACCTGCGACACCTATCCGAAGGAAATCGCCGGGGTTGAAGACAGACTGATCTCGCGATTCGGATGGGGGCTCACGGTAGCGATCGAACCGCCCGAGCTGGAAATGCGCGTAGCCATCCTGCTCAGGAAATCCGAAATGGAGAATATGAACATCGATGAGAGCGTGGCGTTTTTCATCGCGAAGCATATCCGCTCCAACATTCGGGAACTCGAAGGAGCATTGAAGCGGGTTTTCGCCTACAGCCGCTTCACGGGAAACCCTGTAAACCTGGACCTGGCCAAGGAAGCGTTGAAGGATCTGATCGCGGTACAGAACCGCCAGGTATCCATAGAAAACATTCAGAAGACCGTAGCGGATTATTATAAAATCAAGGTCGCCGACATGTACTCCAAGAAGCGGACACGCGTGCTGGCAAGACCGAGGCAGATGGCCATGGCGCTCACGAAGGAACTGACCCAGATGAGTCTGCCGGATATTGGAGAAGCATTTGGCGGAAGGGATCACACCACCGTGCTCCACGCCTGCAGAAAAATCGCCGAGCTGCGCTCCTCAAATCCGGATATATCACGTGAATTCAATACGTTACTGCAGATTTTGAGAAACTGACCAGGTATAGATCATGCAATCCATCCATGTAAACAGGGAAGTACTCCTCAAACCTTTACAATGCGTGACCGGCATCGTCGAGCGGAAGCAGACCATGCCCATCCTATCCAATGTGCTGATCGGATCCCATGCAGGATTCATTTCCCTGCTGACGACCGACAACGAAATCCAGATCGATGCTAAGGCAGCCGCCGAAAATCTCGAGCCATTCACTCCTTTCACCGTGGGCGCCAAAAAGCTTCAGGACATACTGAAATCCCTTCCGGAAGGCGCTCCCGTCAAAATCGAGTTTGCAGATGGAAAAGTTGTACTTCGTTCCGATCACATTCGCTTCATTCTTCAGACGCTTCCCCACTCCGACTTCCCGATCATTCAGGAAAAAGGGGAAGCACGCAGCTCGGTTTCTCTTCCCCAGAGCGACCTCAGGAAACTTCTCTCCCTGGTCCAGTACGCGATGGCGCAGCAGGACATCCGCTATTACCTGAACGGATTGCTGATGATCATCGAGGACGGTTTCATCAAAGTGGTCGCGACCGACGGTCACAGGCTGGCCTATGCGTGCAGCCCGCTGGAATCCGAATGCGAAAGGCAGGAGATCATTCTCCCCAGGAAGACGGTGCATGAGCTCTACCGACTCCTCGGAGACACGAAGGATCCCGTCAGGATCAGCCTGATGCAGAATCAGGCGAAGTTCAATCTTTCCGATGTCACCCTGATTTCCAAGGTGATCGATGCAAAATTTCCAGACTACAAAAGGGTCATTCATGCAGCCGCTTCACGCACCATCGATGTCGAAAGAGCCACCCTGCTCCAGGCGCTTCAACGCACGGCCATTCTCGCCAGCGACAAGGTGCGGTCGGTCAGACTGGTGATCGAAAACGGCATTTTCAGCATTCTATGCAACAACTCCGAACACGAGGAAGCGGAGGAAGAATTCCCGGTCATTTACTCCGGGGACAAGCTGGATGTCAGCTTCAACATCACCTACCTGCTCGACATCCTGGTCAGCCTGGATGCAAAATCGACGCTTTTCTCCTTTTCCGATCCCAACAACAGCCTGGTGATTTCCATTCCAGGAAGCGATGACTTCAAGTACGTAGTCATGCCCATGCGGATTTAACTGTTTCACGTGAAACCATGTCAACATACGATTCAACAAACATCAAAGTTCTGAAAGGCCTCGAGGCGGTAAGGAAGCGCCCCGGGATGTACATCGGCGACACGGGCGACGGCAGCGGCCTGCACCACATGGTTTTCGAGGTCATCGACAACGCGATCGACGAAGCCCTGGCAGGATATTGCGACGAAATCCGCGTCATCGTGAATATGGACAATTCGGTCACGGTGACGGACAACGGCAGGGGAATCCCGACCGACATCCACGAAGAGGAAGGCAGATCTGCGGCGGAAGTCATCATGACCGTCCTGCATGCCGGAGGAAAATTCGACGGCAATTCCTACAAGATCTCGGGTGGTTTGCACGGTGTCGGCGTATCGGTGGTCAATGCGCTGTCGGAATGGCTGAAAATGACCATCCGCAGGGATGGAAACGTATACCAGATGGAGTTCCGCAACGGCGAGCCAGTTGAGCCACTCAAGATCACCGGGAAAAGCGAAAGGACCGGAACGGAAATCCAGTTCTTTCCAAGCAGCGAGATTTTCGGAAACATCGAGTTCCATTACGACATCCTGGCCAAAAGACTTCGGGAGCTTTCCTTCCTGAACAATGGCGTCAAAATCGAACTTTGCGACCTTGGAACCGGAAAACAGGAAAACTTCGCCTTCCTGGGTGGAATTCGCGGTGTCGTCGAGTACATCAACCGCAACAAGACGGTGCTACATCCCCATATCTTTCATTCCTCGCTGGAAAAGGAAGGCATCACCGTGGAAGTCGCCATGCAATGGAACGACTCCTACCAGGAGTCGATGCTTTGCTTCACCAACAACATTCCGCAAAGGGATGGGGGAACCCACCTGACCGCGCTGCGCGCCGCCATGACCCGCACCCTCAACCAGTACATCGAGGGCACGGACACCGCCAAAAAGTCGAAAACCGAAACCACCGGAGATGACATGCGGGAGGGATTGACGGCGATCATTTCGGTGAAGCTTCCCGACCCGAAGTTCTCCTCTCAAACCAAGGACAAACTGGTTTCCTCGGAGGTAAGACCCATCGTGGAAGAGATGATATCCAGTTCTCTTTCCGAATTTCTTTTGGAAAATCCGCAAGACGCAAAATTGATCACGGCCAAGATCATCGATGCAGCGAGAGCGAGGGAAGCGGCTAGAAAGGCAAGAGAGCTCACCAGAAGAAAAGGCGCACTGGACGGACTCGGATTGCCCGGAAAACTTGCAGATTGCCAGGAAAAGGACCCAGCGCTCTCCGAAATCTACCTGGTCGAGGGAGATTCCGCAGGAGGATCTGCAAAACAGGGAAGGGACCGGAAATTTCAGGCCATTCTCCCGCTCAAGGGCAAGATTCTCAATGTAGAAAAGGCAAGATTCGAGAAAATCATTGCATCCCAGGAAATCGTCACGCTGATCACCGCGCTCGGCACAGGAATCGGCAAGGACGAATACAATGCCGACAAACTTCGATACCACAGAATCATCATCATGACCGATGCGGACGTGGATGGAGCGCACATCCGCACCCTTCTCCTGACCTTCTTTTACAGGCAGATGCCGGAGCTCATCGAGCGAGGACATATCTATATCGCGCAACCCCCGCTCTACAAGATCAAGCATGGAAAGCAGGAAAGCTATCTGAAGGACGATCTGGAACTTCAACAGTATCTGGTCAGGCAGGCACTACAGGAAGCTGAACTCCGGACCAGGGAAGGAGAACAACCCATCACCAGGGAAAGCCTGGAGGAAATCGCCAAGCAATATCTTCTTTCCGAGGCCATCATAAGCCGCCTGTCGCACATCATAGAGCCGGAAGTGCTGCATGCGCTGTTGAAGATGGATGGAATCGATCTGAGCGATCGACAGTCTGCGGAAAAAGCCACGAAGGAACTGAATGCAATGCTCGCGGAGAAGAACATCACCGTGACCGCGAAATTCAACGATGAAGAATCAATTCTTTCGATCAGAACGATCCGGCATGGCAACGTGCACCTGAGCAGAATCGATGCTTCCTTCCTGTCCGGAAACGATTATTCCCAGATCAGGAAAACCGGAGAAATCCTGCAGACATTGGGAATGGACAAGGCATCGATCCGGAAAGGAAACCAGCAGAAAACGATCGAAACGTTCCGGGAAGCGATCGAATGGCTGCTCCAGGAAACGAGGAAGGGAATCTCGATCCAGCGCTACAAGGGTCTGGGTGAAATGAATCCGGAACAACTCTGGGAAACCACGATGGACCCCAAGGTGAGGAGATTGATGAGAGCGAGGATAGAAGACAGCATCGCAGCCGACGAAATCTTCACGACATTGATGGGGGATGTCGTCGAACCGAGAAGAAACTTCATAGAAACCAATGCGTTAACCGCAAAAAACATCGACATATGAAAAAGGGGCCAGTGGCCCCTTTTTCACGCTTCCGATTTCTTGCGGGTGCTCTTCTTCGTTTTTTTCTCCGTTCCGGCTTCAGCAGCTTTCGAGGACTTCCTGGCCTTCACAGGTTTCTTTTCTTCCTTCTGTGAAAGAGCTTCGATAGCAGCCTCCAGCGTCACCGAGTCTTCATCCATGCCGGAAGGTATCTTGGCATTGTTACGGCCATGCTTGATGTAGGAACCGTAACGTCCCTTGTAAATCCCGATCGGTTTCTCGTCCGCAGGATGCCTGCCAAGTTCGCGTACCAGATTCTTGTCGATCCTGGGTTCGGCCAGAAGGGCAACGGCACGCTCCAGGCCGATGGAAAAAACGCTCTCTTCCTTCGGAATGGATTTGAAAACACCATCGTGATTCACATAGGGACCGAACCGTCCGATGTTCGCAACCACTTTTTTCCCGGTCTCCGGATGCTTTCCCAGATCCCGTGGAAGGGAAAGCAGCTGGGATGCGACCTCCATGCTCGCGTTCTCCACAGGGATTTCCTTGGGCCAGGAAACCCGCTTCGGCTTCTTTCCTTCCAGCGCTTCACCCACCTGCAGGTAATAGCCGTACGGGCCGCGCAGGAGCATCACATCGGCTCCTGAAGCTTCGTCCACGCCGAGCAATCTCTGCTCCGGAGCGGAGGTATCTTCCTCGGTCCCGAGATTGCGCGTGTAATCGCATTCCGGATAGGCACTGCAACCGATGAACCTTCCCCTTCGACCAAGGCGCGTGCAGAGGGGTTTCCCACACTTTGGGCAAGCCTCGTCGAGCAACTCCTGTGTGACATCCTTCCTCGAAATGTTTTTCTTCTCGTCTACGAGAGAATGAAACCCACCCCAGAAATCGTGCAGAAGCGGAATCCATTCCCTATCGCCGGCAGAAACGGAATCGAGCTGATCTTCGAGATTGGCTGTGAAGTCGTAATTGAGATACGCATTGAAATGCTCGGTTAGGAAGCGATTTACCACATAGCCGACATCGGTGGGAATGAAGCGCTTGCGATCGAGCTGAACATATTCACGGTCGAGCAGGGTGGAAATGATGGAAGCATAAGTCGAAGGCCTGCCGATTCCAAATTCCTCGAGTGACTTGACCAGGGATGCCTCGGTGTAACGGGGCGGAGGCTGTGTGAAATGCTGCTCTCCGAAAACACGGTCTACAGGAATCGACTCACCGACCTCGAACTGCGGCAATCTTCCCTCCTCCGCTTCGTCCTCGTCGTCGACGCCTTCCTTGTATACCGCAATGAACCCGGGGAAAACCAGCGTTTGACCGGTTGCGCGGAAAAGAGTGTCATCATGCGCTGCGGAGATGTCCAGGCTCACCGTGTCGAACTGCGCAGGATTCATCTGCGAAGAAACCGCGCGCTTCCAGATCATTTCGTACAGCTTCAACTGCTCCGGATTGAGATAACTGGAGAGGGAAGAAGGTGTCCTGAAAATGGAAGTCGGTCGGATCGCCTCATGCGCCTCCTGGGCATTTTTCACCTTGCTCTTGTACTGATTGGGTTTCGCCGGAAGATAATCCTGGGCAAAATGGTCGCGCACATACTCGCGGATTTCCTGCACCGACTCCTTCGCGAGCGAAAGCGAATCGGTACGCATGTAAGTGATGAGGCCGACCGTTGCGCCGCCAACATCGATACCCTCATAGAGCTGCTGTGCAATGCGCATGGCGCGGTCCGTGGTCATGCCCAGCTTCCTCACAGCTTCCTGTTGCAGGGTGGACGTAATGAAAGGGGGAGACGGATAGCGAAGTTTGCGCTTCCTTTCAATGGAATCCACGCGGGCCGTACGTACGCTGGAAAAATCCCGCAAGATCTCGGCCTGTCTTTGTTCGTCTCCGATGTCGAATTGCTTCAGCTTCGATCCACGATACTGGAAAAGGCGCGCCGTGAAGGACTCGCTTTCCTTGTGACTGTCGAGGTGAATGGTCCAGAATTCCTGAGACTTGAAATTCTGGATTTCTATCTCACGTTCTGCGATGAGGCGAAGCGCAGGACTCTGCACACGACCCGCGGAAAGACCTGGGCGCACCTTTCTCCAGAGCAGCGGGGAGAGATTGAATCCAACCAGGTAATCGAGCGCACGACGCGCCTGCTGCGCATTCACGAGCGGCATGGAAATGTCACGCGGATGCTCGATGGCATGCTTCACGGCAGATTCGGTGATCTCGTAAAATGCGACCCGCTTCAGAGGTTTCTCCTTCAGCTTGGGCCTCGATTTCAGAATCTCGGAGATATGCCAGGCAATCGCCTCCCCTTCACGGTCCGGGTCGGTGGCCAGAAGAATCTGATCGGCGGACTGCGCGGCCTTGACGATTTCATCAACATGGCGAGCATTGCGTTCGATCAGCTGATAATCCATGGCAAAATCATGGTCAGGATCGACCGCACCCTGCTTCGGTACGAGATCCCTGACATGGCCAAAACTTGCCAGAATATCAAAATCGGCTCCAAGATACTTTTTAAGCGTCTTTGCCTTGGATGGCGATTCGACGATCAGAAGGTTTTTCGACATCTTTATATGGCTATACGTTCAGGAATGGGAGGATCATAGAAACAAAATCGGGATTGATCAAGGTATTATTGAAAACGCTGATAGAGACCACCCGATATGCTGCGAATGGAGCCGGAAATTTCCATATCGACGAGCAACGCAGAGAGCGTCTGTGGAGAAATTCCGGTACGCAAAACGAGCGTGTCGAAATCCACAGGGTCGAAGCCCATGGCGGAAAGAACCGGATCGTCCTGCGGATGAGAACCGGAAATAGCCGTTTCTGGCAACTGCAGGGAATACTGTTCAAGAATGTCGGAAACTCGCTCCACGAGGATCGCTCCCTGCCTGATCAATTCATGAGGACCCTTGGAAAGGGGCGAATTGATCGATCCTGGAACGGCAAAAACATCCCTGCCCTGTTCGAGAGCGTGGCGTGCGGTAATCAGTGAACCGCTATGGATGCCAGCCTCGACCACGAGACAACCGATGGAAAGACCGCTGATGATTCGGTTTCTGCGCGGAAAATTCTGCCTCAAGGGTTTGGTGCCGGGAGGGAATTCGGAAAGCAGCAGCCCGCCTTTTTCCAGATCCTGATAGAGGGTACGATGGGAGGACGGATAAGCGATGTCGATCCCGGTACCGAGCACACCGATGGAGCCGGACCCGCCGGCAAGACCGCCGCGGTGTGCGGCACCATCGATTCCGAGCGCCACACCGCTCACGATGCATAATCCGGCAGCGCTCAGGGACTCCGAGAAGGAAAAAGCGGCCTCCAGACCAGATGGAGTGGGGTTGCGACTTCCGACTACCGCGAAACAGGTGGAGGTAAGAAAATTCCTGTTTCCGCGGAGATATAGCAGCAAGGGTGGGGAAGAAATGTTGGAAAGCGCCACCGGGTAATCCGGATCGCAAAGGGTCAGAAGGTCATATCCCTCACGGGAAAGACATTGCATTGCTCTTGAGACGGAAGAAGGATCAGCGCCCTTCAGAATCACCGTAGCCAGGTCCGTGCCTGCCACAATACCCAATTCACCGGGCGCAGCGGAAAAAATGTTCCCTGGACTCCCGAAATGGCGGATCAGCTTGACGGATAGCGAATTTCCGATGCCTTGCAGAAGAGACAGGCGTATCCAGTCTTCAGCATCGGGGCGCATCGAAATCAGGGAGTCTTGACCGTATCGGAAGCCGAGATCGTATCCTTGCTCTGCATCACGAGCGCGTAGGAAACATGTTCGTAAGCGCGAAATACGAGAACCAGACCGATCCGATCGTCAGGAAGCGTGACATCGACCTTTCTGCCGCTCATGATGTCCTTCCCTTTTCTGTAAACAGCCAGCACGTCGCCGAGCTCGATGCCATCCTGTGTGCCGATATTCAGCAGCACGACATCGTTCTTACCGATTTGCGTCGTCTTCCCGTCAGCGGAAAGGATCCTGCCCTTGACCTGGGTATCAGGGGAATGCGGGATATAATGCGTGATCAGGGAATCGACGGTTGGATAAAGCCGGTCGCCCACGTCGATTTCCCTTGTGGATTTCACAATATCGATACGGCTTGGGTGATCGAATTTCGTGACTCTGCCCTCGCCGCAATAATCGACCTGAACGCCAAGCAACTTTCCACTATCCGGATCGAAAATTTTTCTGCCCTTGCGGAAAATATCCCATCTGACAATGGAACCCGATGGAAGTCCTTCGACGAAGGCAGAGGAACCTGCGCCAAGAATGTAATCGTAATTGTCCCCGGATACGACCTTCGGTGCTTCATTCCAGGACTTCTCCTCTACGATCCGGGTATTGTTGAGAAAAGGAGCGATCGCGGAGATGGGAATGGAAGGGATCGCCCTCCCGAGATCGCGCGTCTGTATCCCCGGACTCAGGCGCACCGTTTCAAGATTGGGAGGCGCGCCGGGATCGGAGGAGACCTGGCTCGAGGAAAGTACCCGGAGATGGGGAGTTCCGCCGCTGGTATCCAGCACGATCACATCGCCAGGATAAATCAGATGCGGGTTCTGGATTTCCTCCCTGTTTTCTCCCCAAAGTTCCGGCCATTTCCATGGATTCTTGAGAAAGCGGCCTGCAATGCCCCAAAGCGTGTCCCCGGGCACAACGACATATCGGTTCGGAACATTGTCCTGAAGCTTGGGCGCCTCCGCGAAAACCGGCAACGGGGACAAGATCAAAACCAAAATCGAAGATATAATAAGGCGACGCATCAGGGCTCCAGACGACAAAAGCGTTTGACAGAACTGATTAGATTCTGCATCCCGTTAGGCAAATTGGCAAGTATTTATGGCGATATTGAAAATTCTCCAGTATCCGGATGAAAGGCTCCATCTGAAGGCAAACCCGGTTGAAGAATTCGGGGCAAGCCTGGAGCCGCTGGTGGCAGACATGCTGGAAACGATGTACGCAGCGCCGGGGGTCGGCCTCGCCGCAACCCAGGTTGACGTGCAGAAGCAGATCATCGTGATCGACATCTCGGAACAGAGAAATCGTCCCGTCGTACTCATCAATCCTGAAATCGTGTCGATGAGCGGAAAATCCACCCTGGAAGAAGGATGTTTGTCCGTACCCGGGATCTACGAAACGGTGAACCGTGCCGAAAGAATCAAGGCAAGGGCCAGAAACCTCAAGGGCGAAGCGTTCGAAATCGATGCAGATGGCCTGCTTTCCATCTGCATCCAGCACGAAATCGATCATCTCAAGGGGAAAGTCTTCGTGGAATACCTCTCCCGTCTCAAGCAGACCAGAATCCTGGCCAAAATGAAGAAACTCGCCAGGGAAAGAATGTAAATTGAAAATCGTATTCGCGGGAACGCCGGATTTCGCGGCAAAGGCCCTCGAGGCATTGATCCATGCCGGCCACCAGATCGAACTCGTTCTCTCGCAACCGGACAAACCTGCCGGAAGGGGAATGAAGCTCACGCCATGCCCTGTGAAAATTCTTGCGCAGAAACATGGGCTTGATCTGATTCAGCCTTCCAGTCTGAGGAAGGATCTAGAGGCAAGGGAAGCCATCGCGTCGACCGGTGCCGACTTGATGATCGTGGCCGCCTACGGAATCATCATTCCGGCAGATATTCTGGAAATGCCAAGATACGGGGCGATCAACATTCATGCATCGATCCTTCCGAGATGGAGAGGAGCTGCACCAATACAGCGGGCAAACCTCGCCGGCGACGATAAGACCGGCATCACGCTCATGCAGATGGATGAAGGTCTGGATACTGGAAACATCATCCGCATCATCGAAACACCGATCCAGGAAAAAGAAACGGCTGGATCGCTTCACGACAGGCTCGCAGCCATCGGTGCGGAGTCGATCGTGGAATTGCTGAAAATCCCTCCGGAAGCAAAACGTTATCCTTCGACCGTACAGGACAACGAATCGTCCACTTACGCAACCAAGATCGAGAAAACAGAAGCGATTCTGCACTGGAATCTGCCCGCGCAAGAGATATTGAAGAAAATCCGCGCATACAATCCCTACCCGGGAAGCACATGCAGAATGGGGGATAGCGCGGTCAAGATATGGGAGGCTTGCATCGTGGAGCGAAATGCAACTAGCCCTGGGCAGATACTGGAAGCCGGCAAAAACGGGATCATCGTATCCTGCGCAAAGGATGCAATCTCGATACTCAAGTTGCAGAAGGCTGGCGGAAAAAAAATGGATGCAGCCCAGGTTGTTGCAGGAAATTCACTGATAGCAGGCACGGTGCTCGAATAAAATGATCCAGTCGCAACGCCTGTCGGCACAAGCAGTACGCGCCACGCTGGAGGGAAAGAATCTGGCGCAAACGCTCGAAGGAATCTGGAAAAAAAACCCAAACCTCACCCAGCAACAAAGGGGAGCGGTACAGGATATCTCCTATGGCGTGATGCGCCATTATGGAGAAACTGCCTTCGTGCTGGACCGTCTCGTGAAAAGGAAACCGGAAAACCCCGATGTGCAGGCCCTGCTCCTGGTATTCGTCTACCAGATCCTGCATACCAGGGCGCCCAGCCATGCCATCGTCAACAACGCGGTCGAATCCTGCGCAAAATACGGAACCGGAATCAGGAACTTCACCAATGGCGTTCTGAGAAATCTGCTGCGCAACAAGGAAAACATCCTGCAGGAAGCATCGGAAGACCTGGTGGCAAAATTCAACTACCAGAAATGGTGGATGGAAAAAGTAAAAGAGCAGTATCCGCACAACTGGATGGAAATCCTGGAAGCTGGAAATCTGAAACCTCCGATGACACTGCGGGTGAATCTGTCGAGGACATCGATGGAGGAATACGCATCGATGCTGCGAAAGGAAGAAATCGACTGCGAGGTGCTTGCGGAGACCGCAATCCGTCTGCAAAAACCGATGAATGTGGAAAGAATCCCCGGCTTCGCAGAAGGCTTGTCTTCGGTTCAGGATTTCGGTGCGCAATTTGCAGCGAAACTCCTGGACCTTCGGCAAGGAATGCGCGTACTCGATGCCTGTGCTGCACCGGGCGGAAAATCCGCGCACATGCTCGAATCCTGCAAAATCGATCTTCTTTCGATGGACTCCAACGCTTCCAGACTGGAAAGCATCCGGCAAAACTTCACAAGACTCGGCATATCCGGCAAAGTGGTGGAAGGAGACGCAACCAGGCTGGAAACCTGGTGGGACGGGATTCCGTTCCAGCGAATCCTGGCGGATGTACCCTGCTCCGCATCTGGCGTGACCAAAAGACATCCCGATATCAAATGGCTGAGAAGACCGCAAGACGTCGCCAGTTTCTCCGAAACGCAGCTCCGGATTGTGGAAACACTGTGGAAAACTTTGGAGAACGGTGGTAAATTGCTCTACTGTACCTGTTCCATATTCAGGGAAGAAAACAGCGAACTCGTCTCGCGATTCGTCGATAAAACCAGAAACGCCAGCCTGCTTGCTCTGGATGACAATATTCGGAATGGTCAACTGCTCCCAAACGAACTGCACGACGGCTTCTTCTACGCCATCTTGCAAAAAAACTGAACCATTCATCAGACTTTTCCAGATCCTGGCGATCCTGCTGTTCTGCGTTTCCGCTCACGCAGAAGGGATCCGGGTCAAAACCGCAGAATTCACACCTTCAGACGACTACAGGCTCAACGCCTACTTTGAAATCAAACTCAATCCGACACTTGAAGATGCACTGAGAAAAGGCATCTCCCTGAACTTTCTGACCGAATTCGAGCTCACGAAAGCGCGCTGGTACTGGTTCGACAAAAAGATTTCGGAAGATTCCTGGCATACCAAACTGAGTTACAACGCCCTCACCCAACAGTATCGCCTGAGCACGGGACCGCTATACCAGAATTTCGACCACCTGGAAGACGCAGTGAAGGTTCTGGGAAGCCTGATACACAAACAGGTGATCGATCCATCCACCCTCAGCAGGGAGGAAATCTATACGGGCAGGATCAGGATGAGTCTGGACATATCGATGCTGCCAAAACCATTCCAGATCGATGCGCTGGCCTCCAGCGAATGGAATCTCGATTCGGACTGGTACAAGTGGAAGTTCAAACCATGATATTTGCACGGCCTTGAAATACATCATCACCATCTGCGCGTTCATGGGCGGGGTCCTGCTGTACCGGCTTTCCCTCGCGAGCGCGAATACCGCTTCCTTCTCGAAGCATTTCACGCTGTTGCTTGGGCTTGGAGGAGCAGTGGTATTGCTCCTGTCCGCAGTCGTTTTCTACCAGATATACGATCTGTTCAATAAAATCAGATCGAAAAAATTCGGTTCCAGGCTCACCTTCAGGCTGTTGATGTTCTTCTCCCTGATGTCGATCCTGCCAGGAGTGCTGGTTTACAGTCTTTCCGTGCAGTTTCTCTCGAAAAGCATCGAATCCTGGTTCGACGTTCGTGTGGACAAGGCGCTGGAAAGCGGGCTGAACCTGGGAAGGACCACCCTCGATGACATGCGGAAAGATCTGGAAAAAAGAACCGATTCCATGGCCTTTTCCCTCATAGATGTGCCGGACGATGATCTTCTGGCAAGATTCGGACACTTGCTGGATCAGACGGGCGCTCAGGAAGGGGCCCTGTTCAGGCAAAATGGGAAGATCATCGCCTATTCAGGTGCAGAAAACAGCGCAATGGTACTGGGATTTCCATCACCATCCATCCTTCACCAGATCAGGATCCAGAAAACATACAGCAATATTGAATCGATTCCCGGAAAAGGCCTTTACATCCAGGTGGTCGCTCCGGTGAATGTTCTCAAGCTGAACGAAGACATCCGGGTGCTTCAGGTACTCAAGCATGTACCAAAACAGATCGCCCAGGATGCCGAATCCGTGCAGAATGTCTACAGGGATTATCAGGGACTCACCCTTTCCAGACTCGGACTGAAAAGATTGTATGGACTCACTCTCACGCTTTCGCTGCTTCTCGCGCTGCTCTGTGCGCTCGCGGTTTCCTTCTACATCAGTGAAAGGCTGAGCGCGCCGCTTGCGATCCTGGCACAGGGAACCAGAGCGGTGGCGCAGGGCGATTTCAGCCAGTACCATCCGGTCAAAAGCAGGGACGAACTGGGTATCCTGACTCAATCTTTCAACATCATGACGCACCAGCTTGCCGAAGCAAGGGAATCCATCCAGAAGAACCATGCGCAGGTGGAAAGCGCCAGAGCCTATCTGGAAAGCATACTTTCCAACCTGTCTTCCGGCGTGCTTTCATTCGATGAAGATTTTCATCTCAAATCAGCCAACCCGGCAGCCTGCAACATACTCAACTCGGAGCTTTCGAAACTCATCCTCGTCCCGCTCAGAAACTGGAAGGAAATCGCAACCTCCCTGGAAACGGTAGCCATCGAAATCGAGGAAAATTTCAGGACGTACGCATACAGGGATTGGGAAAAACAGATCGAAATCACGGGAAAAGGGAAAAACCAGATCCTGCTGTTAAGGGGATCTCAGCTTCCTGAAGGTACGGAAAAGGGATATCTTGTGGTATTCGACGACATCACGCATCTCGTTCAGGCACAGAGAAATGCTGCATGGGGAGAAGTGGCGAGAAGGCTTGCCCATGAAATCAAGAACCCGCTCACCCCGATACAGCTATCGGCAGAGAGGATTCAACACAAGCTTGCCGACAAGCTCGGTGAGCAGGAAAACAGGATGCTGACGAGATCCACCCAGACGATCGTGAATCAGGTCGCAGCCCTCAAGAACATGGTCGACGCATTCAGCAAGTATGCAAAATCGTCAGAACCCAATTTCAGGGAAACCGATCTCAATGCACTGGTTCGTGAAGTGCTGACCCTGTACGAATCGATCGGAGTCAACACCCAGCTTCAGGATGGTCTGCCAAAAATAAGGGGGGATGAAACCCAGTTGAGGCAGGTGATTCACAATCTCCTGAAAAATTCGCAGGATGCTTTGACGGAAACGGAAAAACCGGTGATCCTGGTGAAGACGACTTCAACGGACAGGCAGGTGCGCCTTACCATCTCGGACAACGGCCCCGGTTTTCCGGATCAGATCCTGAACCGGGCCTTCGAACCTTACGTTACAACCAAGCCGAAAGGCACCGGGCTCGGACTTGCGATCGTCAAAAAGATCGTGGAAGAGCATCATGGCAAGATTCAGATCGCAAATCTTTCACCCAATGGTGCGAGCATCGACATCTGCATCCCGTCGATATTGGAGAGTTGAATGAGTTCAAATCAGATTCTTGTCGTGGATGACGAAATCGGGATCCGGGATCTTCTATCGGAAATTCTGTCGGACGAAGGCTACCAGGTCGCGTTGGCTGAAAATGCCGAACAGGCCAGGAAATTCAGGAACCACTCCAGACCGGATCTGGTGCTGCTCGACATCTGGATGCCGGATACGGACGGCATTTCACTGTTGAAGGAATGGGCAAGTTCAGGTCAGTTGACGATGCCGGTGGTGATGATGTCCGGCCACGGTACGATCGAGACGGCCATCGAAGCAACCAGGATCGGTGCTTGCGACTTTCTCGAAAAGCCGATCGCGCTGCAAAAGCTCATCAGCACGGTGGGAAGGGCATTGCAAAGGAACGATGCAGCTCCCCCTCCCACGCTTTCACTGGCGGCGCTCGGCAAATCGCAAGCGATGGTGAAACTCTACAGAACGCTGGAGCAGGCGGGAAAACATTCCATGCCGATCCTCATCACTGGAGAACCGGGAAGCGAAATCGAAATATGTGCAAATTATTTCAGAAACCAGAATTTCCCATGGATGGAAATCATCGATCCGGAAGAACTGGACAGGCCTTCATCCGAATGGATCGACAAGGCCAAGGAAGGGGTATTGTTCATCCGGGAAATCGGAGATCTCAACAAGGAGCAACAGAAGAAACTGCTCGCCTTGCTCGAGCATATCGAGGAAAACAAGATCAGGCTGATTTGTGGATCCACGCAACAGATCGCAGAACGGGTCGCCATCGGCGAATACGACGCAGATTTGTTTCAGGCGCTCGTAAGCCTCACCGTGGTCATCCCTCCCCTTCGATCCCATCCTGAGGACATCCCGAATATCGCAAATCACATCCTTTCCAGATTCGTGGAATCCAAGGAAACGCCCATCCGCAAATTCAGCACGGGGGCGCTCAACACGCTGAGAAATTACGAATGGCCTGGAAACATCTCCCAGCTCATCGCGGTCGTCAAATCTCTTGCCCTGACCTCGCAGGAAGAGCAAATCACCCAGGAAAATGCCAGTCAGATGCTGTCCAAGCAGCAGCCGAAAAAGGAAAACAGGGGAATGGATTTTCCTCTTGACATGCCCCTCAGGGAAGCCAGGGACATATTCGAAAGGATTTATTTCGAATACCACATCTCCAGGGAAAACGGCGGAATGACCAAAGTGGCCGAAAATGTGGGCCTGGAAAGAACCCATCTGTACCGAAAGCTCAAACAACTCGGCATCAAATTCAGAAAAAACTGAACGAAAAATACTGTGGATAAATGGTTCCGAAAGGGATAATTCAAAATTTGCAACAATTTATCCACAGGCAAAGCCCCGCTTCATCAAGCCCCAAATATCAAGATAACAATCTGTTTTTAAAATCTATATTTTTCAATACAGAAAAACAGCCGCCTCTATCAGTTCTATTATTTTTACAAATTTGAAAAGATAGAGTGAGTGTCAATCGGCATGACTCGCCGAAAGGGTGTGAAGGAATACCAAAATTCATGAAATCCTGAAATTCGACATCAACACGGAAAATCGCAACAATAAACTGTGAATAAATGGTTCCTGAAAAAAATTTTTTAAATTCACAACAATTTGTCCACAGGCTGAACGCAGCTTCATCAAGTTAAAAATCAAATATAAAATATTGTTTTTATTATTGAATATTTTCAATACAGAAAACCATGCAACTCTATCAGTATTATTCTTTTTACAAATTGAAAAAAATAATCTGGGAACACAAAAAGCGAAGAAATCACGAAGACCCGCCTTCGAGTTGCCATGGAAGTTTCAATGAGTAATAATCACAAATCTTTTGGCCGGGAAAGCGAACATGCTGCGTTTCCCATGTTGATAAACGGTAACTATATGTAAATCCATAAACATAATGGATTTGCATCAAGACAGGTTCTAAGGGCAACGAGGACAAACCAATGGCAAATTCCGAGAATTTGAGCAAACCAACATTCAGCAAACTGACCAATGCCATACGCGCTCTCGCCATGGATGCGGTTCAGAAAGCCAATTCCGGACATCCCGGCGCCCCGATGGGCATGGCGGAAATTGCGGAAGTCGTGTGGAACAGGCATTTGAGGCATAACCCTGCCAATCCGAAATGGGCTGACCGCGACCGGTTTGTTCTTTCGAACGGTCATGTCTCCATGCTGATCTACGCACTGCTTCACCTGACCGGGTACGATCTTCCCATCGAGGAACTCAAGAGGTTCCGCCAGTTGCATTCCAGGACGCCGGGCCACCCGGAATACGGCTATACCCCGGGCGTGGAAACCACGACCGGTCCTCTCGGCCAGGGAATCACCAATGCGGTCGGAATGGCGATGGCGGAAAAAATTCTGGCGGAACAGTTCAACCGCCCGGGTTTCGACATAGTCAACCATTACACCTACGTCTTCATGGGTGACGGCTGTCTGATGGAAGGCATCTCCCACGAAGCCTGCGCATTGGCAGGAACCTGGGGTCTCGGAAAACTGATCGGCTACTGGGATGACAACGGCATTTCCATCGACGGACATGTCGAAGGGTGGTTCACGGACGACACTCCCAAGCGCTTCGAAGCCTATGGCTGGCATGTCATTTCCGGTGTAGACGGTCACGATCCGGTTGCCATCGACAAAGCGACCAACGAAGCGAAGGCGGTTACGGACAAGCCTACGCTGATCTGCTGCAAGACCGTCATCGGCAGGGGATCCCCCAACAAGGAAGGTACGCACGACGTTCACGGTGCAGCACTTGGCGATGCGGAAGTGGCGGATACCCGTGCCAACATCGGTTGGGAATACCCTCCCTTCGAAATTCCCCAGGAAGTCTACGAAGGCTGGTATGCCAGGGTGAAGGGTGAAGGGATCGAAACCCTCTGGAACAACAAGTTCGCGGAATACGAAAGCGCCTACCCTGCAGAAGCAGCGGAATTCAAGCGCCGCATGGCAGGAGATTTGCCCGCAAACTGGGAAAGCCATGTAGCCGCTTTCATCGCAAAGACCAGGGAAAAGGCTGAAACGATCGCAACCCGCAAGGCTTCGCAAAACTGCATCACTGGCCTTCAGCCCGCACTGCCTGAATTCGTGGGCGGTTCCGCTGACCTGACCGGTTCGAATCTGACCAACTGGCCGGGATGCCATCACGTTCACGGCAAGAAATCCGGCAACTACATCAGCTACGGCGTTCGTGAATTCGGCATGGCGCACATCATGAACGGCATGGGCCTGCATGGCGGCATTCTTCCCTTTGGCGGAACCTTCCTGATGTTCTCGGAATATGCGAGAAACGCACTCAGGATGTCTGCGCTGATGAAGCAAAGGGTGATCTACGTGTTCACGCACGATTCGATCGGCCTGGGAGAAGACGGCCCCACCCATCAACCGGTCGAACAGATTTCCACCCTGCGCTACATTCCCAACATGGACGTAGGGCGCCCCTGCGACACGATCGAATCCGCGATTTCCTGGACTTGCGCGGTGGAAAGGAAGACCGGACCTTCCTCGCTGATTTTCAGCCGCCAGAACCTGAAATTCCAGCAAAGGGACGATCAGACCATTTCCAACATCCGGAAGGGCGGCTATGTTCTCTCCGAAGCACAGGGAGAACTGAAGGCGATACTGATCGCGACCGGATCCGAAGTGGAAGTGGCCATGCAGGCGCAAAAGGCGCTTGCCGAAAAGGGAATCGGCGTGCGCGTCGTATCCATGCCCTCTACCAACGTGTTCGATCGTCAGGAAAAGGAATACAGGGATAGCGTGTTGCCAAAGGGAGTGGCACGCGTGGCAGTGGAAGCCGGCGTCACCGATTTCTGGCGCAAATATGTCGGCCTGGAAGGGGAAGTGGTCGGCATGGATACTTTCGGAGAATCCGCACCGGCTGGAGAACTGTTCAAGCATTTCGGCATCACTGCGGACAATGTCGTCGCCAAGGTGACGGGCCTCCTGTAACACTTTCACATACCAATAGGGAGTTAAAACTATGACTATCAAAGTAGGGATCAACGGTTTTGGCAGGATCGGCAGGATGGTATTCCGCGCAGCCACCAAGGATTTTCCGGAGATCGAAGTCGTCGCGATCAACGACCTTCTGGAGCCGGATTATCTCGCCTACATGCTGAAACATGATTCCGTGCATGGAAAGTTCAAGGGCGATGTGGCAGTGGAAGGCAACGATCTGGTGGTGAACGGCAAGAAAATTCGCCTGACCGCAGAACGCGATCCAGCAAATCTGAAATGGAACGAAGCTGGCGTGGACATCGTCATCGAATGCACCGGGTTCTTCCTCACCCAGGAAACCTGCCAGAAGCATATCGACGCAGGCGCGAAGAAAGTGGTTCAGTCCGCTCCGAGCAAGGATGACACCCCCATGTTCGTATATGGCGTGAACCACGACAAGTATGCCGGCGAATCCATCGTATCCGCTGCATCCTGCACCACCAACTGCCTGGCGCCTGTCGCCAAGGTTCTGCATGACACCTTCGGCATCAAGCGCGGCCTGATGACCACCGTTCATGCAGCAACGGCTACCCAGAAAACCGTCGACGGTCCTTCCAACAAGGACTGGAGGGGTGGACGCGGCATCCTGGAAAACATCATCCCCTCTTCCACCGGAGCCGCCAAGGCAGTGGGCAAGGTCATTCCCGAACTCAACAAGAAGCTGACCGGAATGGCTTTCCGCGTGCCGACTTCCGACGTTTCCGTGGTCGACCTCACCGTCGAACTCCAGAAGGAAGCGACCTACGAAGAAATCTGCGCAGCGATGAAGGCCGCTTCCGAAGGCAGCATGAAGGGCGTTCTTGGCTATACCACCGAAAAAGTGGTATCCACCGATTTCAGGGGCGAGACCTGCCCTTCGGTGTTCGATGCGGAAGCGGGCATCCAGCTCGATCCGACTTTCGTCAAGGTGGTATCCTGGTATGACAACGAGTACGGTTATACCTGCAACCTGATGCGCATGGTCAGGGTCGTCGCAGGCTAAGACGATAATCGAGGCACAGAAAACTGTGCCTCTTGTTTTTGGGAGGAGCGCAATGCCGCTCCACATTCAACATTCGCAGTAGGAAGAAAATGGCTAAATTCATTCGAATGACTGACCTTGATTTGAAGGACAAGAAGGTTCTGATCCGGGCCGACCTGAATGTACCGGTGAAGGATGGCAAAGTGACTTCCGATGCGAGGATCACTGCCTCGATGGCAACCATCAACCACTGCCTGTCCAAGGGAGCGAAAGTGATGGTCACATCCCACCTCGGCAGGCCGACTGAAGGCGAATTCACCGAGGAAGTTTCGTTGAAGCCGGTGGCTGACAACATTTCCGAGCGTCTCGGAAAATCGGTGCGCCTGATACGGGAGTGGGTGGATGGCGGATTCGAAGTCGCATCCGGAGAACTCGTCGTTCTCGAAAACTGTCGAGTCAATGTCGGCGAAAAGAAAAACGTGGACGAGACCGCGAAGAAATACGCGGCCCTTTGCGACATCTTCGTGATGGATGCATTCGGCACGGCACACCGCGCAGAAGCTTCGACCCATGGCGTGGCAAAATATGCGCCTGTGGCCTGTGCCGGAATCCTGCTCACCGAAGAACTGGATGCGCTGGAAAAAGCGCTGGCCAATCCTGCACGTCCGATGGTGGCAATCGTCGGCGGATCCAAGGTCTCGACCAAGCTGACCGTGCTCGAATCTCTTTCCGAGAAGGTCGATCAGATGGTGGTGGGCGGCGGAATCGCGAACACCTTCCTGAAGGCGACCGGAAAACCTGTTGGCAAATCCCTCTGTGAAGACGATCTCGTGCCCACCGCGCAGAGTCTCATGGAGAAAATGTCGGCTAGGGGTGCGAACATTCCCATCGCGGTCGATGTCGTGGTCGGAAAGAAATTCGACGCAAACGAACCGGCTGTTCTGAAGGATGCCGGGGATGTGGCCGAAGACGACATGATTTTCGATATTGGACCGAAATCGGCGGCTGAACTGGCAGAAATCATCATGAAAGCTGGAACCGTCGTATGGAATGGTCCTGTCGGCGTTTTCGAATTCGACCAGTTCGGAGAAGGAACCAGGACCATTGCAGAAGCGATTGCGAAAACCCCTGCATTCACCCTGGCTGGAGGCGGCGACACCATCGCTGCGATCCAGAAGTACGACATTTATGACAAGGTGTCGTACATTTCCACGGCTGGCGGCGCATTCCTCGAGTTCCTTGAAGGCAAGACGCTTCCCTCTGTGGAAATTCTTGAGCAGCGCGCACAATAAAATTTTGCCAGCCCTTTGGGCTGGCACCTCTCCTTGAATCAGCCAAGAATATGCAACGAAGAACGAAAATTGTAGCAACCCTGGGGCCATCCTCCTCAGAAGCCGACATGCTCGAAAAGATGATTCTGGCGGGCATGGACGTGGTTCGCATGAATTTCTCTCATGGCACGGCACAGGACCATATCCGCAGAGCGGAACTGGTCAGGAAAATCGCCGACAAGCTGGGAAAATCCGTCGGAATCATGGCGGATCTACAGGGACCGAAAATCCGGATTGGAAAGTTCGAAAATACCAAAATCCGGCTGGAAAGAAACGACCCCTTCATTCTCGATGCGGAATGCGAACTGGGAAACCAGGAAAGGGTCGGACTGGATTACAAAACGCTTCCACAGGATGTCGAAAAGGGAGACATACTCCTCCTCGACGACGGAAGGATCGTGCTGTCGGTCGATTCGATCAACGGACCGAGAATCCATTGCACGGTCAGGCATGGCGGCGTGCTTTCCAACAACAAGGGAATCAACCGCCAGGGCGGAGGTCTTAGCGCACCGGCTTTGACCGAAAAGGACAAGGAAGACATCAGGACGGCCGCCCAGCTGGGAGCCGATTATCTGGCGGTTTCCTTTCCGAGGAACGGCAGCGACATCCACCTTGCGAGAGAACTGCTGAGAAATGCAGGCGGTCACGGTCTGCTCATCGCGAAGATCGAGCGGGCGGAAGCCATTCCCGCGCTCGAAGAAATCCTGGACGCCAGCGACGGCATCATGGTGGCGCGAGGAGATCTCGGCGTGGAAGTGGGAGATGCGGCAGTGCCCGCCCTGCAGAAAAAGATGATCAAGCTTGCAAGGGACAAGAACAAGCTGACCATCACCGCGACCCAGATGATGGAATCGATGATCGAAAACCCGATTCCCACCCGTGCGGAAGTGTCCGATGTCGCCAACGCAGTGCTCGACGGGACCGACGGCGTGATGCTTTCAGCGGAAAGCGCGGCTGGAAAATATCCTGTCGAGACCATCGAAGCGATGAGCAGAATCTGCGTCGAAGCGGAAAAAGCGGTGGAGGCGTCCCTCGAAAGAGGATTCCTCAACCGGGAATTCACCAGGATCGACCAGTCCATCGCGATGGCGACCTGTTTCACGGCATTCCACCTCAAGCTCAAGGCCATCGCATCCCTGACCGAATCCGGATCCACCCCGCTTTGGATGTCCAGAATCAACAGCGGCGTACCCATCTATGCGATGACCAACATCGAAAACACCAGAAGGAAAATGACCCTTTACAGGGGAGTCTATCCCATCATCGGTGAATTCAATGGTTATGACAGGGACAAGCTGCTGGAAAAGGTCGAGGAAGTGCTGCTCGAGCAAAACATCATCGAAGATGGAGACTTCATCGCCCTGACCATCGGCGAGCCGATCGGTCAGGCTGGCGGCACCAACACGATGAAAATCGTCAGGGTGGGTGACAACAGGAAAACTCACATCTAGTATTTGAATCTGAATTTATCTGAAGGAGGAAAAAAATGGCTCTTGTATCGATGAGACAGTTGCTGGACCATGCTGCCGAACACGGCTATGGGCTTCCGGCTTTTAACGTGAACAATCTTGAACAGGTCCAGGCGATCATGCAGGCGGCTGACGAATGCAACAGCCCCGTGATCATGCAGGGTTCTGCTGGTGCGAGAAAGTATGCAGGTGAAGCATTCCTGCGTCATCTGATCGAGGCAGCGGTCGAAGCCTATCCTCACATCCCGGTCGTCATGCACCAGGACCATGGCGCATCTCCAGCAATCTGCATCCAGGCGATCCGCTCCGGTTTCTCCAGCGTGATGATGGACGGTTCCCTGATGGAAGATGCGAAAACCCCCTCCTCTTTCGAGTACAACGTGGATACCACCCGCAAGGTGGTGGAAATGTCGCATGCAGTGGGTGTTTCCGTCGAAGGAGAACTCGGCTGCCTGGGATCCCTCGAAAGTGGAAAGGGCGAAGCGGAAGATGGTCATGGCGCGGAAGGCGTGCTCTCCCACGACCAGCTCCTCACCGACCCGAACGAAGCTGCAGAATTCGTGAAGCTGACCCAGGTCGACGCGCTTGCGATCGCCATCGGCACTTCGCATGGCGCATACAAGTTCACCAAACCGCCCACCGGAGCCGTGCTGCGCATCGACCGCATCAAGGAAATCCATGCCCGCATTCCCAATACCCATCTGGTGATGCACGGATCTTCCTCCGTTCCGCAGGAATGGCTCGAAGTGATCAACAAGTTCGGCGGCAACATGGGCGAAACCTATGGCGTTCCGGTCGAGGAAATCGTCGAAGGAATCAAGCATGGTGTTCGCAAGGTGAACATCGACACCGACCTGCGCATGGCTTCCACCGGCTCGATCCGCAAGCACCTGTTCGAAGACACCAAGAACTTCGATCCACGCAAATTCCTCGCCGCTTCCACCAAGGCGATGAAGGAAATCTGCAAGGCAAGGTACGAGGCTTTCGGCTCCGCAGGCCAGGCATCGAAGATCGCGTCCATCTCCCTCGACAAGATGGCACAACGCTATGCAAAAGGAGAACTGAAAGCGGTCATCAACTGATCGATTCAGTCCACGAAAAGGCGGCTTCGGCCGCCTTTTTCATTTGCTGATCAGAAATTTCTTGAAGGCTGCAGCAACGCCTGAAAGACGCTTGCTTTCGCGGTGAACGATGTACCAGTGGCGAATGATCGGAAAGCCCTGGACATCCAGGACCACCAGCCGCCCGGTTTCGACTTCCAGCATCACCGTGTCCAGGGAAAGCACGCCGAGCCCCATCCCAGCCTGCACCGCCTGTTTCACCGACTCGTTCGTGCTCATTTCCATTCCGGTCTTGATCCTCACATGATGAGCCGCGAAAAATTCTTCGGTTGCGATCCTGGTCCCTGAACCCTGCTCCCTCATGATGAAAGTCTCGTCCTGAAACCTGGTCGGGGGAATGGCGGATTCGGATGCATAGGGGGAATTGCCGGCAGCGATGATCACGATGCGGTTTTCCATGAAAGGATGGGCTTCCACCTCGATCCCCTTGGGGGGCCTGCCGAGGATCGCGAGGTCGATCTCGTTGTCGTGAAGTTGCTTCAGAACGCTTTCGCGGTTCCCCACATTCAAGCTCACCTTGATTTCAGGATATTGAGAACAAAATTCCGCGAGCAATTGCGGCGCGAAATAATTGGCGGTGCTGACGACGGCGATGTTGAGCCTGCCGCGCTTCAAACCTTTCAGTTCCGCAAGAATGGAATCGAGCTCGCGAATCTG
>JABEVD010000166.1 GCA_013044025.1 Burkholderiales bacterium | reverse complement strand
TGAAAGCGTTCTGGATTCTTCCACTCCTTTTTTCGCAGACCTGTCTGGCAGGAGGCGACATGATGATGCTGACCTCACCATCCTTTTCATCGGAAGGCAGGATTCCTGCGAAACATACCTGCGACGGGCAGGATCTTGCTCCGACGCTCGAAATTTCAGGGGTTCCGGAAAATGCGAAAAGCCTGGTGATGATCGTGGACGATCCCGATGCGCCAGACCCCGCCCATCCCAGGGTGGACTGGGTGCACTGGGTGCTCTACAACATCCCGCCCGGCACCCGCAGGATCGCGGAAGGAACAATGCCGGAAGGAAGCCGCTCCGGACTCAACGACTGGAAGGAGGCAGGGTATCGCGGCCCCTGCCCACCTGTCGGCATCCACCGCTATTTTTTCAGACTGTATGCGCTCGACCGCCCGCTGCCCGATCTGGGCCGAGTGACGAAGTCGGAACTGGAAGCGGCGATGCGCGGGCATGTGCTCGCCCACGCCGAGCTCATGGGAAGGTATGGGCGCTAGGTCAGAGTCAGCCTTGCTCCAGCTTTCCGCCCTTGCGCAACCACATTTCCCGAAAGGCCGCCTCGATCGAAGCGGCAAAGCGTTTTCCGTCCATGAGTGGGCTCGCCTCCATGCGGCTTCTGAGCGTTTTTCGCAATTCGGACAGTGCGGTCAGATCGTTCGCGAGTCCAACCGCGATTTCGACGAAAGAGGACTCATCGAATGCCGCAAGCTCCGGAAGACCCAGGTTGTTGAGCTGACTCCATCCCGCCCTGCCCATCACGGTCTCCCCCACCCTGGTGACGACAGGAACCCCCATCCAGTAGCTGTCGAGGCTGGTGGTATGACCGTTACTGGGCAAGGTATCGAGACAGAGGTCGATACGCTGAAAGGATTGCAGATATTGCGTCCTGGAACAACGGTCCATGAATTCGATGCGGTCGCCGGCAACACCCTCTCCGGAAAGCCTTTCCAGCACTTTTTCGCGATGCGCACCTGGTGGGGATAGCAGGATCAATCGGGAATCGGGAACCCTCGCCAGAATCCGCCCCCAGCCGCGCAAAGTGGTTTCGTTGACCTTGCAGAAGTGGTTTAGACAACCGAAGGTGACATGGCCCTCGGTGAATGCGGGAAGGGGGCCTACCTCCATCCCCGGAGCCTGGGGATCATAACACCAGTACGTTTCCGCGAGCCGGATCGATTCCTCGGCATAGCGGTGCTCGTCCCCAGATCCGGGAGGATCGAGCCATGGATCGGTCAGGCGGTAATCGATCCCGGGAATGCCGGTCGTCCCCGGATAGGCCAGCCAGGAAACCTGCACCGGCGCAGGCCTTTTCGCGAACAGCATGGGGCGGGCCCCGTTCATGTGCATGGTGAGATCGACCAGGATATCGATCCCGTCCTGCGAAATCATCGCGGAAAGCTCAGCGTCGCTCTTACCGAAGCATTCTCTCCACAAATCCGCATGTGAAGCGAGCCTCCTGCCGATCTCGTCCGGCTTTTTCACCAGGGAATAACCGCATATTTCGAAGCGCTCGTGATCATGATTGGCAAAGAGCGGAATAGTGAAAAATTTCTGGCAATGATTGCGAAAGTCCGGAGAGACATAACCGATCCGCAATTTTTTCACGGGCAGTGCGGGAACCGGCCTTGCCTGCTCTGCGCGATGTGCGGCAGAGAATTTTTCCGCCTCGGCAAGGATTGCGCGCTCGTTGTAGCCGGGATGGAAATAGACGCTGTAGACCAGCTTCGCGCCGGCCGCCACATCATTCGGGGATAGCTCCGCTGCACGGCGGTAGCAGAGGCAGGCCTCTTCCATTTCGCCGGTTTCCCGGTAAAAATTGCCCAGCGCGCCCCATGCTTCTGCAAATCCCGGATTCAGTTCGAGCGCCTTCTGGAAACAGGCCCGCGCCTCGTAAAGGCGCATTTCTTCCAGGAGCAGGGTGCCGAGATTGTACAAAGCCTCCTGGAAATCCGGTTTCGATTCCAGAGCCTTTCGGTAGAAGGCCTCCGCCTCTGCGTTTTTTCCCGCTTCGGAGAGCAGGTTGGCCAGATTGTAATGGGCAACGGAAAAATCAGGACGAAGGGAGATCGCTTGCCGATAGCATGCTTCGGCTTCACCAGGAGTGCGCGTGCCGAGCAGTCTGCCCAGATTGACCAGGGCCTCGCAGGAGCGCGGATCGTAAAGGATCGCCTTCCGGTAGCACTCTTGCGCTTCTTCCGTTCTTGCCGCCCTCTCGAGAAGATGTCCGAGGTTGTTGTGGGCGAGGGCGAAATCCGGCTGGATGCGGATGGCGTTGCGGTAGGCTTCCTCCGCTTCGACCGGGCTGCTGCCCTCCAGCAGGCTGCCCAGATTGTATCTGGCTAGAGCATGTTGCGGATCGGCCTGTACCGCCCGCCTCATCCAGGCTTCCGCATTTTCCTTGCGTCCGCTTTGCGCGGCGAGGATTCCCAGATGATACAGGGTGGAAAAGTGCGTCGCTTCGCGCTCCACGACTTTGAGGAAGCAATCTTCCGCCTGCGCCGCTTCTCCCATGCCAAACAACAGGAAGCCCAGATTGTACCGGGCGACCGTCAGATCCGGACGGATCCGGAGCGCTTCCCTGAATTGCTCCAGGGCATCCTCTGCCCTGCCTTTCGCTTGCAACAGAAGACCGAGGTTGTTGTGCACTTCCGCATTTCGCGGATCGAATTCCAGCGCCCTGCGGTAGCTGTGCTCGGCCTCGTCCAGCCTGCCTTCTACGAAATGAGCATTTCCCTCCGCCTTGCAGGACTCGCTGACGTCTTCATGAACCTTTCCATCTTCCCGGACTCCCTTACGAGCAGAGTCGCCTCTCTTGAACCAGTTGAACATGATGCCCCTCCCCGGGCGCTGCCTGTTCTTCCATCTCCCATGTCCCCATGAAATCATCACAACCACATGCCTGGAATCCGGATGCCGGTTATCCTCCGTCCTTTCTGAGTTCCTCGCATGCGGCATCGAATCCCATCGAGCAGCTCCGGAGGATGTCTTCCCTTGCGGAAAAAGGATTCTGCATCGCCTTCAGCACCAGCCCCTCCCCAGATAGGGGCGGGCATATCCCGGAAGGAGGCGAATCGATCGGTCATAGTCGGCAAGCGCCTCCGGATAGCGATGGAGATAATAATACGCGGCACCGCGATCGTTATACAGGAAAGCGTCCGGATGGATTTTCATCGCCTTGTCGTAATCCTTCAGCGCGTCATGCATCAGGCCGGCGCGGGCCAGGGCATTTCCGCGGTTGTGATAAATCCTTTCCTCTCCGAAAAGTCCAGGTCTGGCCTGGATGAGCACTGCGGCATCGTCCCAGAGCGCAAGCGAAGTCCTGAATGTTTCGAGGCGGTTGATGGAAATCGGGACGAAAGCGATCGAAACCCCGAGCAATACCGAGAGGGTGCTTTTCCGTTCCATCTTGTGGAAGATGATGGGCAGGAGGGCCGGGAAGCCCGCCATCCACAGATAGCTCCTGTAGAGCACGAAAGGCTCCTGGAAATGGATCGCGGAAAGCTCGGTCGGAAACAGGATCCACGGGAAAAACAGGGCAAAGCCGAGAAGTCCCCTTTTTCCTCTGTAAAACAGCAGCCTGACGGCAAGCAGGCCATAAGCTAAAAATCCCAGGGAAGCTGCGAGATAACGCCAGTCGGAAAGGCTTTCCGCCACCGGTTCCCGCATGTCCACGGAAAGCCAGGCGGGGCTCGGCACAATCCACAGGAAGAGATACTTGAAAAACAGCAGGCATTGCGTCATCACGCTCAGAAGATAGGCATGGGAACGTTCCGGCATGTTCGCGAGCGCCTCCCCTGCATAGGGCTCGTAGGCCACCCCGAGCAGATTCCGCTTCAGGAGAATCACCAGAATGCCGATTGCGAAAAAAAAGAAATAGGGAAATGCAATCCTGGAAAAAAGCTTTTTCGACGGGGATTCGTACAGCAAGGTTGCGGCAAGGACGACTGCGGGCAGCATCACCGCGTGTTCCTTGGAAAAAACCGCAAGCAAATAGCATGCAGCCGAAGCGAGGAACCATCCCTTTTTCCCTTCAGGTAATCCCTTCAGGTAGGCGAGCAGACTCAGCAGGGAAAAAAAGGTTGCGAACAGCATGCTGCGCTGCACCAGGTACTGGGTCGCATATACCGAAACGGGATGGAGAGCGAACCAGAGTGCGCCGAAAAAGGCGAGCCAGCGATAGGAAAGCGCCTTTTTCTCGGGCGGGGGAAGCGTTTCCGAGAAGAGCTTGTGCAGCAGGAAATAGATCAGGATGCAATTTCCGGCATGCAGCAAGAGGTTGCCAAGGTGCAGCCAGACGAGTTCGAGTCCGAGGAGCTTCGCCGTCCAGGCGAAGGTGGCAAAGGGGAGCCAGCGCAGCGCAAAATGCAAATGCGCATTGTAGTCCAGCGTTTTCTGATCGAAAAAATACTGGTCGTCGAAGACCAGCGGGGTCCAGAGATATCTTCCGTAGAGCGCTGCAATCGAGACTATGAGAAGGAATACCGGGATTTTCGATCTGCTCATGTCGGGGAAAAACCCCCGCGGGAGCGGGGGTTGCCGGATGGATTACTTGCAGAGGTTTGCAGTAAGGCAGCTCGTGGCGGAGGTGCCGCTGGTGTTGGCCCAGGTGATGGCATTCGCGGTCACGGTCGGGGTGAGCTGATAGGTGTAGGAAGTGGCGCTATCGACTCCAGCGGCACCGACCACGGAAGTGGCGGTGATCACGCCGGCAGCAACGCCGAGAGTCGCAAGCTTGCCTTGTGCGGTAGTGATGTTCGCGGGAACGCCGTTGGAACCGCCGTCGCAACCGGTAAGTGCTGCTCCGGGTGCAATGCCGAGGGTGGATGCGCATTCAGTGATTGCGGTCTTGAATGGTTCGGTGGCAACCACCACTTCGGTGAACTTGGCGCGCTTGGTGTAGTTCTGGTATTGCGGGATGGCGACTGCGGCAAGAATGCCGATGATTGCAACCACGATCATCAGTTCGATGAGCGTGAAACCTTTTTGCATTTGTTTCATGATTAACCCCTCTGGTTAGGTTGACAAACAGGGAAGAACCCCTGGCATCCATAAAGCAATCGCCGTGCCAGGAACAGAGACTCCTGGATCGATCCGAAAACCCCCGTACCGGAAATGGATTTAGTTTTTTGCTGCAAGCATCCTTGAAGGAACGGGGCTGGGCGCACGGACAATTCCGGGCAGATAGTGACGTTTTTCGTCACATCGATGCATGAATCCGAACTGCCGAACGATGCCTTCCCCCTCATTTGATGCAAGCCGATCTCACCTGCTTCATGTCGGTGATGCCCTGAAGAACCTTTTCGATTCCATCCTGCTTCAGCGTCCGCATGCCTTCCGAAAGGGCGGTGGCGAGAATCTCGGAAACTTTCGCCCGCTCCTGGACATGACGCTTGATCGTTTCGCTTCCGGTGAGGAGTTCGAACACCCCGAGCCTGCCGCTGTATCCGGTTCCGCTGCATTCCGGACATCCCACGGGTCTGTAGAGGGTGAATTCCCCTTGCGCGTTCGCGAAATTCTTCACCCATTCCTCGTACACTTCGCGGGTGGCCGCATTGGCATCCCTGATCCAGGGATCGGTGTTGCGCAGCTCTTCGCAATACTCTGCGAGCAAAAGCTTGATTTCATCCTGACTCGCGACTTCCTGCTTCTTGCAGTGCCTGCAAAGACGCTTGATGAGGCGCTGCGCCAGTACGCCGAGCAGTGCGTCCGCGAAATTGAAAGGATCCATTCCCATGTCCAGCAACCGGACGATGCTCTCCGGCGCGCTGTTGGTGTGCAGGGTCGACATCACCAGGTGGCCGGTGAGGGAAGCCTCGATGCCGACCGCGGTCGTTTCCTGGTCGCGCATTTCGCCGACCATGATGACATCCGGATCCGCGCGCAGAAAGGCGCGCATCGCAAGCGCGAAGGTGAAGCCGGATTTCGGGTTGACCTGCACCTGGCGCAATCCCTTCTGGGTGATTTCTACCGGGTCTTCCGCAGTCCAGATCTTGGTTTCAGGGGTATTGATGTAGCCCAGTACAGAATGCAGCGTGGTGGTCTTTCCGGAACCGGTCGGGCCGCAAACCAGGAAGAGTCCATAGGGTTTGGTCACGACGCTTTTCAGGGTCGAAAGCGTTGTAGGCGAGAAACCGATCTTGTCGATCGGGATCGGATCGCCGGAGGCCAGTATGCGCATCACGATGTCTTCGACCCCGCCCGCAGAAGGAATGGTCGCCACGCGCAGTTCGATATTGAGCGGCCCGAACTTGCGGAAAATGATCTTGCCGTCCTGCGGCTTGCGCTTCTCGGCAATGTCGAGATCGCACATGATCTTGATGCGGGCGATGATCGCGTTGCGATAGGAAGAGGGAATCTCGACATAAGGAACGAGAGTGCCGTCCTTGCGGATGCGTACCTGGGTCTTGCCCTTGCCTGGCGCAGGCTCGATATGGATGTCGGAACCGCCCATCTTGTGCGCATCCATGATGATCTTGTTGACGAGCTTGACGAGCTCGTTGTCCGCCGCAGCGGAAATCTCGTCCGAAATATCCTCGACTTCGTCCGCATCCAGGGAGGAAATCAGCTCTCCGATCGAGGAACCGTCGTCTCCACCTGCGCCGAAAAACTGGTTGACCGTCTGGGAAAATTCCCGCTGGGTGCAGACCCGGTAGATGAGCTTGTGCTTCGGAAAGACGTTGTTGACCACCCGGGAAGTCTGCACCTTTTCCGGATCCGGGCTGATGATGACGAGCCCTTCCCTGGTTTCGTCGACCGGAAGCCAGAGATTGGTTTCGACGTAATCGCGCTTGATGTTTTTGAGCAGCTCGGAAGGACGCACGCGCTCCGGCTTGTAAGGCTCGTATTCGACGCCGAAGAAATGCGCGAGGGATTTTCCGAGCGCGGGAAGCTTGACCTGGAATTCGTCGATCAGCACTTCCTCCAGCGACACCCCCCTTCTTCTCGCCGAACGCGAAGCCAGATCGAATTCCACTGCGGAAATCACCCCATCGGCGATCAGCACGTCGAAGCGGGTCCTGACGAGCTGATGGGAACGCTGCCGCTGTTTCAGCGCGATCGCCAGCGTCTTGGAGAGTTCGACCACGCCTTCTTCGGTCATCGGCTGGAAGGGCAAACCGAACTTGTTGTTGATGATCTGCAACACACCCATCAGTTCGTTGTCTGCTGCATCGACGATGGGCGAAACCAGCATCTGCTTGGTCCGGTAGCCGGTGCGCTTGTCCACCTCGCGCATGAAGTGCAGATGCGGGCTGTAGGACTGCAGTTCCCGATCGTCGTAGACGTCCTTCAGATTCACCATCTTGCGGTGCAGCGCGACATATCCTGCGACGCTCTGCTCGGAAATGGGCAGCTTGAGGTCCTTGAAGGAAGTCAGGCCGGTTTTCACCTTGGAAATGATGGAGGCCTTGTCCTCGCTCACCACATAGATCGTGATCCTGTCCGCATTGAAAAGCGTGCAGATGTCCTTGCCGAGATCGAAAATGATCTCGTCGATATTGCTGGTTGCATGGATCCTGTTGGTCAGGTTCTGCAACGCCTTGGAGAAATTCAGCTTGATGCTGACGTCCGCCAGGCTTTCCTGAAAAATCGGGACGTTCTTGCCGCCGCCATCCACATCCGAAATCTTGGTCATATCAGAACTCGAATACCTGATCGTTGAGCAGCATTTCCGGCTTCAACTGCCCGGCATATTGCGCAACTTCCGCCATGATGAGCCCCAGTTCGCCAGGCTTGAGGTGAGTGATGTACACCGGCCCCTTCCCCCTGAATTTCGCCAGTTCCTCGCCGAGCAGACTGGGGCAAAGATGCTTGGAAAGAACGGCGATCTCGTATTCGCTGTTTGAAAATGCAGTCTCGATGATCAGATATTTCAGATTGTCGATCCGGTTCACCTGCTCCCAGAGCGCGTCATTGGTGGTCGTGTCGCCGCTGAACACCAGGCTTCCCTTTCCGCTGTCGAGCCAGTATCCGACTGCCGGGACGGTATGATTGGCCGGAAGCGTGGTGATCCTTCTCCCCCCGAGGTCCAGCGTTTCTCCGAGCCGGATGGTTTCGTAGCGAAGATAGGGAGATTCCGCAGAGGGGATCGTCGTGAAATCGGGCCAGATGACCGAATTGAAAATATGGCGTTTCAATGCATCGATCGTCTCCTCGATGGCATAAACGGTGATGGGCGCCTTCTTGAGATAACCGACGCTGTCGACGAGCAGTGCAATGGAAGCGATGTGATCGAGATGGGAATGCGTCAGAAAGATCCTGTCGATCCGGCACATCTCCTCGAGCGAAAGGTTGCCTACCCCCGTTCCCGCATCGATCAGGATATCCTCGTCCAGCAGGAAGGAGGTGGTGTGCAATGCACCGCCGATCCCGCCGCTGCATCCTAAGATTCTGAGTTTCAAAGCGCCCCTTCCTACTTGAGAAAAAACTCCATCTTGATGCCGAGCAATTCCAGGATATCGTGATCCCGAAGGGCATGTGGCTGAAGATCGAGTGTTTTGCCATTCAATACCGGTGGTTTGGGCCCTTCCACGTGGGTGATGAAATATCCCTGTGGACGCCTCGTGATCACCGCTACCTGCACCCCGGGTTTGCCGAGCGTGGTCAGATTCTTGACGAGGTCGAGCTCCCGTCCCGCAGCCGGCCCGTTCAGAAGCTGGATGGCAGCACCGCCCCTGATCGAGGGCGCAGGCGCAGGAGGAGGCGATGCAGGCTCAGGATCCCTGGGCGCCTCGACCTGGGAAGGAAGCGCCGCGACCGCTGCGGCAGGCTTCATCATCACGGTCTTTTCGAAGTCGCGCGGCGGCTTTCTGACCACTTCCTCGCGGACGTAGCTGAGCCTGTATTTTCCGATCTCGATCACGTCGCCCCTTTGCAGGAAGCATTTCTTGATGAATTTCCCGTTCACCTTGGTGCCATTGGTGCTCCCGAGATCCTCGAGGAAGGAGTCATTCAGAATGGTGATGACGACGGCATGGTCTCCACTGACGGCGACATTGTCCAGCTGAATGTCGTTTCCAGGCTTTCTCCCGATCAGGATTCTCTCCTTATCGAGTTCGTACTCCCTGATCGTCTTCCCGTCAAGGCTGAGAATCAATTTCGACATGGTAGCCTGCCCCTTTATTTCCTGAATGATGACATGAATTTCGCAAACAGCCCCTGCCGTACCGCAAAATTCTGCCTCACTTTCACAAGAATAACCGAAATGTTGTCGCGTCCGCCATTTTCATTCGCAAGCTCGATCAACTGGCTCACAGCCAGCTTCAGATTCGATTTCATGGTGTCGACGATGAGCCGGATTTCCTCATCCTCCAGCATGTCGTTCAATCCGTCCGAACAGAGCAGGTAGATGTCTTCCGGACGGGTTTCGAAACTGCCGATTTCGGCCTCCGCCTCCCGCTCCACCCCGAGCGCCCTCGTCACGATGTTCCTGTGCTGCGAATGCCTGGCTTCCTCCGGAGTCACGAGCCCGCTGTCGAGCTGCTGCTGCAAAAGCGAGTGATCGTGAGTCAGAATTTCCAGGATTCCATCCCGGAAGCGGTACATGCGCGAATCACCGAGATGCGCCACGCTCACCCTGTCGTCATAGAACAGCGCTGCAACCAGCGTCGTTCCCATCCCGGCATAACCGGGATTTCCGTTCGCGGAATTGTAGATCGCCTGGTTGGCTGCCGCCACCTGATCGTGAAGCATGCTCACCGCAAAGCATTTGCCCGTTTTCGGATCGATTCTTTCAGGAGCGACATGCTCCAGCATCTCCCGGATGCCCGCAGAAATCAGGGTGACCGCGATTCCGCTGGCCACTTCTCCCGCATTGTATCCCCCCATGCCGTCTGCGAGGACAACGAGACCTGAAGCCGGATCGCAGGACAGGCTGTCCTCGTTGTGCGAACGAACCCGTCCCACATCGGACTGACATGCTATTTCAAGAACCCGGCTCAAATCCATGTTTTTTCACAATTCGGCAAACCGCCACCAGACAATTATGCACCATAAGTCTCGACTCGAGTCCCGCAGAGGAAATCGAAGGGAATGCGTGCTTTCCTGTGCGGAGGAATCCGTCCCACATCGCATACCACTTCAAGAACCGGTCTCAAATCCATGTATTTTCACACTCTGGCAAGCTGCAACAAGCCAATTATGCACCATAAGTCTCAAATATGGTTAATCTGCTTAATTCACCAGCAACAGCGGAATCTCCGAAATGTGGATGAGTCTTGACGCAACGGAACCGAGCAACATGCCCGATATCGCCCCCATCCCGCCTTTCCCCATGCAGATCTGGTCGCATTTCATTTCTCTCGCATAGTCCAGGATGGTCTGCGCGACATTGCCCACCCCGATGTGGATGCGGCATGGCAGATTCGCCGCTTTCATCACGGAACAGGCGGGCTCCAGAATCGCCATTCCCTCGTCGTGGTAATAGGCCTGCAATTTTTCCTGACCGACGAAGCTTCTGACATTTCCGGACAGGATCGGCATCTGCACGTTCAGAAGATGAACGTCCAAAGCACCCGCATACAGTCCCGCCGTTTCCGCCACATGGGAAACCGCGCGCAATGCCGATTGCGAACCATCGACCGGAATCAGTATCCTCATCGCTCTTCCCCTCCCACGAGATCCACGAGCGCACGGGGTTGTTTCCGCGCGCGCCATTTCCCGACGACCACCGACAGGATGGCGAAAACAGCGGGACTCGCCCACTCCAGCCAGGAAGCTTCCTCCTTCACTCTGGAGGAAATGCTCACATCCTCCACCAGCATCCCGCCCGCGATCCAGCCGATCAGCGCGCCGCCCAGCAGGATCATCACCGGAAAACGGTCGAGCACCTTCAGCACCAGGGAACTTCCCCAGAGGATCACCGGCACGCTCACCGAGATCCCGAGCACGATGAGCAGCATGCTGTCTTTCGCCGCCCCCGCCACCCCGATGATGTTGTCGAGGCTCATCACCGCATCCGCGATGATGATGGTCCTGACCGCTGCGAAAAGTCCGGTTTGCGCATCGATCCCCTTGCCGTGCGATTCTTCCTGCCCTCCGATCAGGTTCACGCCGATCCAGAACAGCATGAGGGAGGCGGCGATCCTGAGATAGGGTATTTCGAGCAGCATCAGCGCGAAGAAGATCAGCGCGACGCGAATGCCGACCGCCCCCGCAACCCCCCAGACCATCGCCTTTTTCCGCTCCTGCTCCGGCAATCCCCTGCAGGCGAGCGCGATCACCACCGCATTGTCCCCCCCGAGCAGGATGTCGATCGAGACGATCTGCAACAGGGAAATCCAGAATGCAGGTTCGTTCATAGAACCGATTTCACCAGCTTTCCGATCTCGGAAGGATTCCTGGTCACCCGGATCCCGCAGGATTCCATCACCTCGATCTTCTGCTCCGCGCTACCTTCTCCGCCGGAAATGATGGCCCCTGCATGCCCCATGCGCTTGCCGGGTGGCGCGGTGAGGCCGGCCACGAAGCCGATCACGGGCTTTTTCATGTTGTCGCGGATCCAGCGCGCGCACACTTCCTCGTCCGTGCCGCCGATCTCGCCCACCATCACCACGGCTTCCGTTTCCGGATCGTCGTTATACATTTTCATCACGTCGATGTGCTTCAATCCGTTCACAGGATCTCCGCCGATGCCGACGCAGGTGGACTGCCCGAGCCCCACTTCCATCAATTGCCCCACCGCTTCGTAGGTGAGGGTGCCGGAACGGGAAACGACGCCGATTCCGCCCTTTTTGTGGATGTGGCCGGGCATGATGCCGATCTTGATTTCGTCCGGGGTGATGATGCCCGGACAGTTGGGTCCGATGAGCAGCGTCTTTTTGCCCCTCATCCTGTAGCGCACATCGATCATGTCATGCACCGGAATGCCTTCGGTGATGCAGATCACCAGATCGAGCTCCGCTTCCACCGCTTCCAGGATGGCTGCGGCTGCATAAGGGGGTGGAACGTAGATCACCGAAACGCTGGCGCCGGTCTGCTGCTTCGCCTCCCGCACCGAATCGAAAACGGGAATCCCCTCGAAGGACTGTCCCCCCTTTCCGGGCGTAACGCCCGCGACGAAGGCATTGGCCCCGTTCGCATATTTTTTGCATTGCAAGGTATGGAACATGCCGGTCTTGCCGGTCATGCCCTGCGTCATGACTTTGGTATTCTTATCGACGAGTATCGACATCAGTTTCCCTTCGAGGCTTCGACCGCGACTTTCGCGGCCTCCATCATGGTGTTGGCGGCAATGATCGGAAGTCCGGATTCGGCCAGGATCTTCTTGCCCAGTTCCACATTGGTTCCTTCCAGCCTCACCACCAGCGGAACCTGGAGCGAGACCTGCCTTGCCGCCTCGCCCACTCCTTCTGCGATCACGTCGCACTTCATGATTCCGCCGAAGATGTTGACGAAAATCACCTTCACCCTGGGATTTCCGAGCATCAGCTTGAACGCCTCGGTCACCTTCTCGACCGTCGCCCCGCCGCCCACGTCGAGGAAGTTGGCCGGGGAAGCGCCCTGGAGCTTCACGATGTCCATGGTCGCCATGGCCAGTCCCGCGCCGTTCACCAGACAGCCGATGTTCCCATCGAGCGAAATGTAGGAAAGGCCGAATTTAGATGCCTCGATCTCGGCCGGATCCTCCTCGTCCAAATCGCGCAGCGCCACGAGCTCCGGATGGCGGTAAAGCGCGTTATCGTCGAAATTGATCTTGGCATCGAGCGCGACCAGATGGCCATTTCCGTTCAATACCAGCGGATTGATTTCGAGCAGCATCGCATCCTTTTCCACGAAGGCCCGGTAAAGGGATCCGAAAATCCGGACCGCCTGTTCCACCGCAGCTTCGGGTATCCCCATTTTCCTCGCGAGATCGGCAGCCTCAAGAGGATCGACCCCTTTGCCCGGATCGATGACGATCTTGTGGATGAGTTCGGGATGCTCTTTCGCCACCTCCTCGATTTCCGTGCCCCCTTCCCGGCTTCCGATCAGCACCACGCGCTGGCTCACCCGGTCCACCACGAGACCCGCATAATATTCGGAACGGATGTCCGCCCCTTCCTCGACGAGAAGGCGCCGAACGATCCTGCCCTCTTCCCCGGTCTGCGGCGTGACGAGCTTCATGCCATAAATGGCGCGGGCGGCAGATTCCAGTTCGGCCGCGCTTTTCGTCACTTTCACCCCGCCCGCCTTGCCGCGTCCCCCGGCATGGATCTGCGCCTTCACCACCCGCACGCTTCCGCGAAGCCCGGAAGCCCGCTCCACCGCTTCTGCCACGCTGAAGGCGGCGAAACCCTGCGGCACCGGCACGCCGTATTCGCCCAGGATTTGCTTCGCCTGGTATTCGTGAATCTTCATTCCTCTCCTTCCCCCCATCTCGGGGAAATGTCCTGTGGTATGTCCAGATGGTCGAGTATCCTCGCCACGATGTAGTCTACGAGATCCTCCACCGTTTCGGGATGCTGATAGAACCCCGGGTTTGCGGGCAGAATCACCGCGCCGGCTCTGGCGAGCTTCAGCATGTTTTCGAGATGGAGGATCGAAAAAGGGGTTTCCCTGGGAACGAGGACGAGCTTTTTCCTCTCCTTCAGCATGACATCCACCGCCCGCTCGATGATGTTCTGGCTGAGTCCGGCTGCAAATGCGGCAAGGCTTCCCATGGTGCAGGGGCAAACCACCATCGCGTCCGGAGGATTGGATCCGGAAGTCACCGGAGCGAACCACTCCTCGCGACCGAACACCCTGAATTTTCCGGGTTCTGGCCGAAAACGCTCGCGGAAATATTCCTCCGCCTCGGCCGCCCTGGCGGGAAGCGAAATGCCCATCTCCTGGCGAATCACGATCTGCGCCACCGTCGAATA
>JABEVD010000165.1 GCA_013044025.1 Burkholderiales bacterium | reverse complement strand
CCTATGTTTTCCTGAGAAATCTCGAGCACAGACTGCAGTACCTGGACGATGCGCAGACCCAGGATCTGCCGCAGAAGGAAGAGGATCTTTCCATCATGGCCGCATCGATGGGTTTTGCCGACACCGCCTCCTTTCTCGCCGCGCTCGATGCGCATCGTCGCAAGGTCGAGCATCATTTCGGGGAAGTGTTTTCGGAATCGAGGGAGGATTCAGGACTCTCCCAGGTTCTTCTTTCCGAAGGCGCCGCAGCGGAACTGCGTACGCTGGGCTTTTCAGAACCGGAATCGACCGGTGCGCGGCTTGCAAGACTGCGCGAGGGATCCCGCTACCGGCATCTTCCCGCTTCCAGCCAGAAACATGTGGACAGGCTGGTTCCGCTCATGGTGCAGGCTGCATCGGAAAGGGATCATCCGGATGTCGCGCTTGCCAGAATGCTCGATCTGCTGGATGCGGTGAGCAGGCGGGCTGCCTATCTCGCACTCCTGACCGAATATCCCCATGCGCTGAAACAGGTGGCGAAACTCGCCTGCGCGAGCAACTGGGCGAGCGAATACCTGCGCCTCCATCCCATCCTGCTGGACGAACTGCTCGACACGAGAAGCCTTTACAGTCCGCTGGACTGGGATGCGGTGCGAGCCAATCTGCATGCGCGGCTATCGGAGGTCGAAGCAGACGTGGAGCGGGAAATGCTGGTGCTGAGGGATATCCAGCATTCCGCCCTGTTCCAGTTGCTGGTTCGGGATCTCGAAGGATTGCTGAGGCTGGAGGAACTGAGCGACCATCTTTCCGCGCTCGCCGATCTCATGCTCACCGAGGTGCTGCGTCTATGCTGGAAAGGGCTGAGGGGGAAGCATGCGCAAGACCACGAATTCGCCATCGTGGGCTACGGGAAACTGGGGGGAAAGGAACTCGGCTATGCATCGGACCTCGACATCATCTTCCTCTATGAAGACGAGCGGCCCGGCGCGCAGGAAACCTACGCGAGGCTCGCGCAGCGCATCAATACCTGGCTCACCAGCAGCACTTCTTCCGGCGTGCTCTACGAGACCGACCTCAGGTTGCGTCCCAACGGATCGAGCGGCCTGCTGGTGAGCTCGATCGAGGCTTTCGAAGCCTACCAGATGAAGGATGCATGGGTCTGGGAGCATCAGGCGCTCACCCGCGCGAGGTATGTGGCGGGAAGCGGCAAGGTGGGCGAAGCATTCGAGAGGATCAGGAAGAAGGTGCTGGTGGTGGAGCGGAATCTTCGCGATCTTGCGCATGAAATCGTGAAGATGCGCAGGAAGATGCTGGAAGGCCATCCCAATCCGGGGCCGCAATTCGACATCAAGCACGACCGTGGCGGGATCGTGGATGTCGAATTCATCGTGCAATATCTGGTGCTCGGCCATGCAAGCCGTTACCCCGAACTCGTCGCCAATTCCGGGAACATCGCATTGCTCGGAAAAATGGGGGAAATCGGCCTGATTCCCGTGGATCTCGCGTAAAAGGTTCGGAATGCCTACCGCAATTTCAGGAAAAGCCAGCATCGCCTGCGGCTTCTCGGGGAGCGCTATGCGCGCGTTGCGCCCGAAGAACTGAAGGAGGAAAGGGAATCCGTGCTGCTTTTGTGGCGCGAAGTTTTCGGTTCAGCGGTCGATGACCAGGGTGACCGCGAAGCCGACCAGGATGGCTGGAATCGCCATCCACTGGGAATACAGGGAACAAATGACGTCTGAAGAGCCCATCAGGGCAAGCACCGGCAGATGCATCTTGCCGAAATGCACCGGTCCGCTCTTCCAGGGCTTGCCCGATTTGTAGAGCCGGAATTGGGCGAAAAGAAAACTCGTCAGCATGATGACGATGAGCTGGGGAACGATGTTCTTCATGACGGGAATCCGCAAAACGGGCATCTTATCACAGCAAGTTTCCCGATGACGAAACGCTAGTATCCCGAGGATTCCTGGGAAAGATAGTCGCGGAGGGCGATCGATGCGGCGATCGCGACCGGAAAAAAGGCGATCGGCCAGGCGAGGATCGGCTTTTTCAGCCATTTGGCAAGCGGTTCTGCGGCAAAGGCTGAAACGATCAGCAGGGTGGCGAGGTTCATGGTGCCGGCATAGGCGTGTCCCACCAGCATCAGGGAGGGAAGGATCATCGCTGCGACTGCGGACTCCGCATGAGAAAGCTTGCCGACCGCGATCCGCAGGAACACTGCTGCGGCGAGCACGCCGCCCAGTTGTCCGAGCATGGTGCTGCCGGTCGTGGCGCAAACCACTGCATTGCCGATCGAAGCGAAAAGCAGCGCGGCTCCTCGTCCCATCTCGATGCAAAACCACATGAACAGCCAGAGGACGATCGAGGCGAGCAGGAGCGGCAGGGAATTTTTCAGAAGCGGATGGAGCAGCAGGGTCGCGCCTGCCGTGGCAAGCAAAGCCTGAAGAACGACCCTGGTCGCGTTTGCGTATTTCCCGAAGTCGTCCGGAACAAAGGCTGCGAGCGCGGCAAGGATGAAATATGGAATCCATCCCTGGGCTTCAACGGGCGGGAAGGAATAGGATCCGTAAACGAGGGAATATCCCGTCAGAAAGCCGCAGGCGATGGCAAGCGGAAAGGGAATCTTCCGCCTGCCGAGGAGGACTGCAACGGCGATCGCTGCGAGCGTTGCTGCAACCGGCCAGAGAACCGTTTCCCTGGCCATGGAAAGGAGCAGCGGATTCATGCTACTGCCGCTTGCCCTCGATGTTGATCTGCACTTCGATCGCATCCGAAATGCCGTTCAGCATGTAGTTCATTCCGAAATCGCTGCGATGAATGGTGGTCTTCGCGACATAGCCGGAACGGTATCCTCCCCAGGGATCCGGGCCCGCGCCGACATGCCTCAGGCTGAAGGTCACTTTCTTCGTCACGCCGTGCAGCGTCAGATTGCCGGTGAGTTCACCCACGCCCGCCTTGTCGAGTTTCACGCTGGTGGAAGTGAAGGTCATGGTCGGAAACTGTTTCTCGTTGAAATAGTCCGGGCCGAGCAGATCCTTGTTCCTTTTCTCGAAGTTGGTGTCGAGGCTGGAGATCGGAACTTCCACCGAAACCTTGTCGGATCCGGGATGCGCATCGTCCACGGTGAATTCGCCGCTGATGGAATCGAACCTGCCCGGGAATTCGCTGGTTCCGAGATGCCCAACCCAGAATTCGACCATCGAGTGAACCGGATCGATCTTGAAGTTTCCGTTGGGGCTCGATGTCTGCGCCTTGTATGCATCGGCATGAGACATGCTTCCGAAAAGAACGAGCGCTGCTGCGAGCGCGAGTTTCGATGCTTTCATTTCTCCTCCCTCAGGCAAGATTCAGATTGGTGCCGTCGCAAAACGGCGTGGTTTTGGATTGGAGGCATTTGCAGATGCCGACCTTCCGGGCTTCGCTGATTTCGACCTGATGCGGTGCGAATTCGCTTCCCTGGTGCGCTCCGTCGCAATAAGGAAGGTTGGAAGATTTTCCGCATGCGCAGAAATAATAGGTGCCGGGTTCGAGATCAAGAATGAAGGGTTCCATGTTTTCTCCTGGTTAATGTACTAACACGGACAATTCTATATCAAACTATATCGATGCGCAAATCATGCATTCGCATCGTGCCCTGCAGTGAAGGCCTTCCTGAGTTTCTCCAGGGAAATCCTGATTTCCTCCAGTTCGGAGGAGGTCAGGTTGCCCAGGCGTTTTTCGAGATGCAAACCATGCGCCGGAAAGGCTTCCTGGAATATTCGATCGCCTTCCGGAGTGAGCTTCGCGATGAAGCTGCGCCTGTTTTCGGGCGGGACGATCCTCACCAGCAGTCCCTTGTGTTCCAGCCGGTCGAGCACGCCGGTGAGCGTTCCCTTGGTGATCAGCGTTTTCTCGGACAGCCTGCAAAGCGGCATTCCGTCGGTGTTTCCGAGGGTGCAGATGACGTCGAACTGGGGGGGGGTGAGTCCGAGTTCGCGTACATGCGCGGCAGAATAATGGGTGAATGCCTGGTAGGTGCGGGCCAGTTCCCGGATCACCGGGAGAAAAGAAGACTTCTGCATGCTTCGGAAAACCTCAAATAGACTCATTTTAGACCGTTTCGCGGATTTTGCCTCAAGTGGTTTCAAGGATGAAAGGAAAGTAGTATCGTTTCACATCTAGGGAGGATGCAGTGAGAAAATCCATCGGCAGGTTCGAGCTGAAAAAGCTGCTCGGGGAAGGGGCGCAGGGAATGGTCTATCTCGCCTTCGATCCAAAACTGGACAGGCAGGTCGCCATCAAGGTGCTCGAGACGGGCGCCGAGTTTTCCCGTGTTTCCGACGAGGCGAAGATCGTGGCGAAGCTGCGCCATCGCAATATCGTCACGTTGTTCGATGCCGGGGAGGAAGAAGGCGTCCCCTATCTGGTATTCGAATATGTGGAAGGAAAGACGCTCGAAAGGGAAATCCGCGAGGAAGGGCGTTTTTCCGAAAAAGTTGCGCTCGGGATCGCATTGCAGATCCTGGAAGGACTCGAGGAAGCGCATCGCTTCGGCATCATCCATCGCGACATCAAGCCTGCCAACATCATGCTGGACAGGGAAGGGGTGCCGCGCATCATGGATTTCGGGATCGCCGGCCATTTTCGCGCGGAAGGGGAAAACCAGTTCCTGATGGGTTCGCCTCTTTACATGGCTCCAGAATATGTTTCGAAGGGGATTTTCGGCCCCCAGTCGGACATTTTTTCTGCAGGAATGCTGCTCTATGTGATGCTGACCGGAAAGAGTCCTGTCGAAGGCAGTTCCATGGAGCAGGTGCTGAAGAACATTTCGACGAAAAAATCCCCCCCTCCTTCGTCGATGAATCCGGAAATCGATGAGCAGATCGACAGCATCGTGCTGAAGGCGGTTTCGCTCGATCCGAGCGACCGCTACCGGGAAGCGGGCGCCATGATGACCGACATCCGGGCCTATCTCGAGCCCGCTCCGGCGACAAGGGAGGGAAATCAGAGCACGCTGGAATTCCTTCTGCGGAAAATGAAGCGCAAGTCCGATTTTCCCGCGCTCTCCCAGGCGATCGGCGCGGTGAACAGGATCGTTTCTTCCGACCGGGAGAGCATAGCAAATCTCGCCAATGTGATCCTCAGGGATTTTTCCCTGACCAACAAGCTCATCCGGCTGGTCAATGCGGCGGTGTACGGGCAGTTCGGAGGATCGATCAGCACCGTCTCCCGTGCCATCGTCATTCTCGGTTTCGATACGGTGAGAAATGTCGCCATCACCCTCATGCTGTTCGAGCACCTGCAGAACCGTTCGCAGGCAGCGAAGCTCAGGGACGAGATCATTTCCACTTTTTTCAGCGGCGTGCTCGCGCGCGAACTCGCCCCGAAGGGGAATATCCGCGATTCCGAGGAGGCCGTGATCTGCGCGATGTTCTTCAATCTTGGCAAGCTGCTTTCCATGTTCTATTTTCCAGAGGAATCAGCCGAAATCGAGAAGCTGGCAGAGGCCATGGCCGAAGAGGATGCTGCCGTTTCCGTGCTCGGCATCGGCTTCGAGGAACTCGGCGTCGGGGTGGCCAGGGCCTGGCATTTTCCGGATAGCATCGTCTCGAGCATGAGGAGGATCGGTTCGGCGAAGGTTCGCGAACCCGATTCCGAATCCGGAAGGCTCAGGGTGCTGGCCAATCTTTCCAACGAGCTGAGAGCCATTGCGCAACAGGGAGAAGCGGAGGAGGGGAAGCTCAACGAACTGGTTCTGCGCTACCGCGAAGCAGCCCCGGTTTCCGCGAAAATGCTGAAAAAGGCCGTCGACGAATCGATGAAGAAATTCATGATCGAGACCAAGATCCTGGGGATAGACGGCAGGGAAAGCCTGTTTCTCGAGAAGGTCAGGAAATGGTCTGGAGTGCCGGAAGAGGAGCGGAAATCTGCGGAAGAGGAATTCGCGAAGACCGTCAAGGTGGAGAATCTGGTGGCAAGCGGTGCGGGAAAACAGGATTCATGCACCATGCTCGCATCCGGCATCCAGGAAATCACCAATGTGCTGGTCGAGGAATTCGATCTCAATGACCTGCTGCGCATGGTGCTCGAAACCATATACCGCAGCATGGATTTTTCCAGGGTGATGATGTGCATCCGGGATGTGAAACAGAATTTCATGGCCGGTCGTTTCGGCTTCGGGAAGGACATCGGCACGGTGACGAAAAACTTCCGGTTTCAGATGAAAGGGGAGCCGGACGTGTTCAGGGTTTGTCTCGAACAGGGCGTCGACCTGTTCATTTACGACGTGGATGCCGAAAACATCCGGCAAAGTATTCCGACCTGGTTCAGAACCGGGATCGGCGCGAAGTCGTTCATCCTGTTTCCAATCATCGTCGACAGGAAGCCGATCGGACTCATTTACGCAGACCAGGTGGAGGCAGGGCGCCTGAAGGTCGACCAGAAGGAACTTTCGCTCCTCAAGACCATGAGGAATCAGGCGGTCCTGGCGATCAGGCAAAAACTCTGAATCAGTCGCTCAGGTCCTTGCGCACCGATTCGTGTGCGTTGAAATAGGCCTGGATGAGCTCTTTCGGGATCTGCGGCTGGCGTTGTTTTTCATGATGGACGGCCGGACCGGGTTGCAAGGACGGCAGCTCGTTTCCGCCGAATGCGAAAGGTGAGGCTGCCATCAGAAGGGACAGGGCGGCAGATTTCATGGCTACTCCTGCTGAAAGTTTTAAAAACTGATTATATGCGCTTCCCCTTACCCGGCGCTTACTGGCTCAGATTTTTCTGTTGCGGTGCCGGAGCACCTGCATTCCTTCGAGTCGCGACAAGGCCCTCGTGAGTTCGACCTGGATTCTCATGAATTCGATGTCGGTGACCCGGTAGCGAAGCGTTTCCTCGACTTTCCTCTTTTCCTCGCGCAGATGATGTTCGTCAGCATCCCTTTCGAGGAGGCCTAGGTCGGAAAGTATGGTCACCCTTCTGGGCTGCACTTCGAGGATGCCGCTCGAGACGAAAATGACTTCCTCGCCAGGCTGGTTCGGCAGTTTCAGGCGGATCGCGCCCGGTTTCATTCTCGCGATCATGGGCGCATGCCCCGGGTAGATGCCGACTTCGCCGAGTTCGGCTGGCGCAACGATGAATTCTGCAAGTCCTGAAAACAGCGAGCCTTCGATGCTCACCACGTCGACCTGGACGGTCATTGCCATAGCGTATCTCCTATACTGCCGCAGCGCCTGAAATGATCTCGGTGATTTCTTCCGTGATCGCCGCCTGGCGGGTCTTGTGATAGATCATCTTCAGCTCCTCGATGACGTGGGTCGCATTGTCGGAGGCAGCTTTCATGGCAACCATCCTGGCGCCCTGTTCGGAAGCCATGTTTTCGGCCACTGCGAGGAAGATCAGGGCCTCGATATACCGCCTCAGGGTTTCGTCCACGATGACCTTGGGATCGGGTTCGTAGATGTAATCCCAATAGCCGAAAGGGCTTCCCAGCATTTCCCCCTTGAGCGGCAGGAGTTGTTCCATGACCGGCTGGTGCACGATGGTGTTGACGAATTTCGTGTAGCAGATGTGGACGGAATCGAGCTCGCCGCTTTTGTATGCGTCGAGGATTCTTCCCACCGGAAGCGCGAGTTGCTGCATGCGGGGGGTGTCGCCGATGCCCACTGCATGGGAAACGATGTTCGCATTCGCCCGTCTCAGGAAGGACATTCCCTTTGCGCCGATGGTGCAGATCTCGATCTCCTGCCCCTGCTCCTGCCAGTGCTTCATCTGCTGATAGGCGAGTTTCAGGAGGTTGCTGTTCAGCGCGCCGCACATTCCCTTGTCGGAAGTGATGAGGATGAGTCCGGCCCGGTTCGATGTTTCGTGCTGGTGAAGATAGGGGGATTTGTATTCAGGGTGCGCATGGCTCATGTGCGCGCAAACATTTCGGATCATTTCTCCATAGGGACGAGCCGCATTCATGCGGTCGCGAACCTTGCGGATCTTCGACTGCGCGACCATTTCCATGGCGTGGGTCAGTTTCTGCAGGTTTTGCACGGTGCTGATCTTTGCCCTGATTTCACGAAGACCGGACATGCTTTCTCCTGTTTGTGGCGATTCAGGGCGACTTGCCCAATTTTTCAATTAGAGCACAGGAAGGAAAAAAAATCCGGTCCGAATGCGCCCGGAATATGGTTCGCCATGAATCGGGTCCATCCTGACCTGGCCGATCATGAAGTTTGTCCTGCTGTGTGAAGTTGATTTTTGACGGCTTTGGGCGCACCATTTTCGACCGCATTCCATTCTACAAGGCCGAAGATGCAATCCCTTTTGCCGGACCAGGACATCGCGCTCGTATCGGGACGCGACGGTTATTTTTTCGTGAACCGCAACGATGTTTACGTTGGCAAGGCGATCGAAATCTATGGTGAATACAATGCAAGGGAAGGCGAGATATTTCCGTTCCTGATCGGTCCCGGAGTTGATGTCATCGAAGGCGGCAAGGTCTACGCATTCGAGCCTCAGCGCGCCTGCTTTTCGCTTCGGCTGGAAGGGGCGCGAAGCCTGATCGAATTCCTGTTTTCCAGGGTTTGCCGGCTCTGGTGGCATATTCCGCCGCTGTTCAATCCGGACAGCAGGGAGCCGCATCCGCTTTCGGGGTCTGCAAGATGATCCGCAATGCCCTGGACCATCTGCTTGCCGGGAGATTCGCCGAGGCCGAACTTGCCGCAAGGAGCATCCTGCAGGCAGATGCGCGCCAACCCCAGGCCAATTTCCTGCTCGGACTCGCCTTGCTCCAGAGGGGTAAAACGGAAGAGGCAATTCGTTTTCTCGGGGCGGCAGCTTCCCTCAGGCCAGAGGATGCGCATTTCCATTACAACCTGGGACTCGCGCTGCAAAGGGCGGGAAGAGGCGGGGAAGCCGCGGCAAGCTACGAAAAGGCGGTCGGTATCGATCCGGCATTTTTCGAGGCGCTGGACAATCTCGGCGTCGTTCTTCAGGAAAAGGGCGATTTCGAACGGGCGGTTGCCGTTCACCGGAAGGCGATCGGGTTGAAGCCTGAAAATCCGGGTGCATGGTGCAATCTCGGCCTGGCGCTTCAGGAGGCGGGGGATCTCGATGGCGCGCTGGATGCTTTCGTCAGGGCGCTTTCCATTCATCCCGCTTACCCCGAAGCGCTCAACAATCTTGGTTTTGCGCTTTTTGAGAAGGGGCGGGTGGAGGAGGCGGTTCCCTGCTATCTCGAAGCGCTTGCGACAAGGGTGGATTATCCGAAGGCGAAATTCAATCTTTCGCTTGCCCTGCTGTTCATGGGAAATTACGAGCAGGGTTTCGAGCATTACGAGAGCCGGTTTACGGGTGCGGTCGAGCTTTCTGGCTGCGGGGAAATGTTCAGGTCGGGCATTGCGCCATGGCGGGGCGAAGATCTCGAAGGAAAGCGCATTCTGGTCTGGACGGAACAGGGGCTTGGCGATGCGATCATGATGCTGCGCTATCTTCCCTTGATGAAGGGGGAGATCCACGTCGCCTGCGGTCCTGAGCTCGAAAGGCTTGTCCGCGAAATTCCCGGGGTGAAGACCGGCGCTGAAGGATCTTTCGATTTTCATTGTCCGATCATGAGTCTTCCCCGTGTCTTCAGGACGACCATCGAATCCATCCCGATTCCCGCTCTCCAGGTGCCGGAACCGATGAGAAGAGCATGGGAGAGCAGGCTTTCCGGGTTTTCAGGGCCGAAGGTAGGGCTCGTCTGGGCTGGTGGGAAAAAATTGCGACGTGACCATCAGCGCAGCATGCCCTTCGAAAATCTGAAACCGCTTCTGGAAGTCGAAGGCGTGAATTTCTTCAGCCTGCAGAAAAAT
>JABEVD010000164.1 GCA_013044025.1 Burkholderiales bacterium | reverse complement strand
GACCCCTTGGTTCGTAGCCAAGTACTCTATCCAGCTGAGCTACGGGCGCAAAGACGTTATTATAGCCGCATCAGCAGGAAAAAGCCAAGAGGAATTTTCAGCAAACTCACTTCACGCCCTGCTTGTTGAGCGACTGCCCGAATTTCTTGTCGGTCTTCATGATGTGATTCGAAAGCCAATCCCTCAGGAAGTTCATGATTTCTATCGAAATCATCGCCCCACCCGCATCGAATTTCTTCTTGAAGTCGCCCACCGTCTGCACGAACTTGTGGTGCTCGTTCTTGTGCGCTGCCGAATCCTCGTAATGATGCTGTCCCATCAACTTCTCTTCCGTGCCGAAATGGTAGAGCGTATAGCTCACCAGTTCGGTGAGGACCTTGCCGAGCACGTCCTTTCCCTTGCCCTGATGCATCGCATCGTTCAACTGATTGATGAGATCGATGAGCTTCTTGTGCTGGTCGTCGATTTCCTTTACGCCGACGGACAGCATGTTTGACCATGAAATCAGTGCCATTTTTTCCTCCCTGTCTGTTATGCCCGCTTTTGGCTGGCGAGTTGGTTCAATTCCATCACCGTACCGGAAAGAGATATGGCGGTCTGAAGCGCCCTTTCCGCCACGCTATCGGTGTTGGAAGCCATGTCCAGTACCTGCGACACGCTTTCCACCACGTTGTTCGCAAGCTGAGCCTGCTCCCCGATTTCTTCGGACAGACTGGAAATCTTTCCCAGCGTGTTGCCCGATTCCTCGCGTATGCTGCGCAGCACTTCCGAGGCCCGATTCGCCTTTTCCACTCCCTCCGTGATGAGCGGCATCGCACGACCGATCCCTTGCACCGCATCCATGGTCTGTTCCTGCATCATGGCGATCGTTCCTGCGATTTCCTTGGTGGCGTGCATGGTGCGCTCGGATAGCGCCCTCACCTCGTCTGCCACGACCGCGAATCCTCTTCCATGCTCCCCAGCCCTGGCCGCCTCGATCGCGGCATTCAAGGCGAGCAGATTGGTCTGGGTGGCGATGTCCTTGATCACGGTGGCGACCTTGCTGATTTCCCTCGCATGGCTGGTGAGCGCATCGATCTGGGAAGAAGCCCGTGCCATCGATTCGGAGATGAGATGCATCTCCTCTACGGCATCCTGAACCACTTCCTCTCCGTTTTCGGAAAGATCGGTTGCATGTCTGGCAAGGCGCTCGGTATCCAGGGTGAGTTCGGTCACCCTGCCTATCCTGTTCGACATGTCGCTCATCACCTGCTTTGCCTCGTTCACCGCTGCAGCCTGCATCTGGGAATTGAACAGGATCTCGTTGGCATCCGAGGAAAGCCGCTCGGTGCCCTCGGCCACTTTCTGGGCGCCTGCGGAAAAGCTTTCGGAAACCTGGTTCATCCTGGAAGAAACAAGCATCAGCGCGGAAAGGACCGAACCTTCCGGTGCGGGAGAAACCGCAGTCGGCGGGTTTCCTGCCGCCATCCCCGCCGCAAACTCCTTCACCCTGGCAAAATCTCCTCCCAGCATGGAAGAAATCGCCCTGTTGCCAAGAAAATGGGCTGCAACCAGCGAAACAAGGGGAAGGATCGCGAGCGCGACCCAGACAGGCGCAAAAATCAGAATAGCGGATGCGATTGCCATGATGGCAAAAAGCGGCAATGCAAGCCTTTTCGTGATCTCCGACATTCATCCCCCGATTCCCGATTCTATTTTTCGCACCGACCATTCCATATCGGCATGCGAATTCGGATCTTTAGTCCTTCAGTGGTTTTCGCCCCGAATCTTCTCGAGTTCTTCCAGCACATGCGCGCTCAGGATTTCGCCGGGATCGCGGTTCTCGACATAGCCATAGGCCAGCGCCATCAGGGTGACAGGATGCACCTTCATCACGCTGCAAAGATCCTGGATCTTGTCCAGCGTCGGGCTTTTCAGCCCCCTCTCCAGCGCGCTGAGGTAGGTTCTGCTCGACACACTGGAAAAATCCTCCTGCGTCATCATCCTGACCCTCCTGACTTCCCGGAGCGCCCTAGCGAATGCAGTTCTCGTATTCATGATTTCTCCGCATGTTCGGATCCATTACCGGACCAATCGGTTGCCCGCAAATTTGAATAATTGCAGGCCACAACTTATAGTATTCATTCTAGACCATGCTTCAGCAGAAGGCATGGTCGGGAAAATCCTTGCGCCGAGAGGAGAAGGAAATGAAACAGCACATCGTCCCGACGAACCACGAAATCAGGCTCGAACCGACCGAATTCATCGTCACGAAATCGGATCTTTCCGGCAGGATCACCTATGCGAATCGCACCTTCATGAGCATCGCGAACTACCCGGAAAGCTTCCTGCTCGGCAAGCAGCACAATCTGGTCAGACATCCGGACATGCCCAGGGGGGTATTCAGATTGCTGTGGGAAACCCTCGGGCGTGAACAGGAGTTTTTCGGTTACATCAAGAACATCACATCGGATGGAAGCTACTACTGGGTGTTTGCCAATGTGACGCCGGATCGGGACTACAGTGGGAAAATGGTCGGATATTTTTCCGTGAGGAGAAAACCGAAGCAGGAAACCATCCCGAAAATCGAGTCTCTGTACCGGGAAATGATCGAAATCGAGAAAAGAACAGGACCTGCCAATGCCCCGGCCGCTTCCGCCCAATATCTGAACCAAAAAATCAGGGAAATGGGCACATCCTATGACCGGTTCGTGTTGTCCGTGTAGGGGGAAATATGATGCGTCCGAAAAAACGCGGTTCGACCTTGCGCCCGATGATGGCCGGCGATTTCGTGCTGGTATGCGGGATATTCATTTTCATCACGCTGGCGGCTGCGGGTTGGTCCACATTCCGGAATGGTTTCGATCCCTTCATCTGGATTTTTCCGCTGGGCGCCATCCTCTATTCCCTTTCCGCGTTTTCCAGGCACAGAAGGCTGGTCAGGACGCTGGTGCAAATGGAAAGGGTGCTCAAAAGCTCGCGTTCCGGCCAGTTGCAGGAAAGAATTGCACAGACCGAAGGGTTGGGGGAAGTCGGCAAAGCCGCCTGGGAGCTCAACGATTTCCTCGACATGATCGAGACCTATTTCAAGGAAGTGAATACCTGCTTCACGAAAGTCGCGCAGGGTGAATTCTATCGCAAGGCGATCTCGCACGGCCTCATGGGGCAGTTCGCGGATTCGCTGCAAAGGATCAACGAAGCGATCCTCGCCATGGAGAAGAACATCCAGTACGTGAACCGGAACGAAATGTCCTCGAAAATCCACACCATGAATTCGAGCAGGCTGCTCTCCAGCCTCAAGCTCAACCAGCAGGATCTGGTCGGCATGAGCCGCGAAATGGATGAAATCGAATCGATCGCGATCGCGAACCGCGAAGCTGCAAACCAGAGCCTTGCAGCGGTGGAAGGCATCGGCGGCGCACTCGACGGCATGAATGTGCAGGTGCAGCATCTCGCAGATGCGACCGGCGAACTCGGCAGCAGGAGCAACGAAATCGGACTTGCCGTCCGCATCATTTCGGAAATCGCTGACCAGACCAATCTGCTTGCGCTCAATGCAGCCATCGAAGCTGCCAGGGCGGGAGAGATGGGAAGGGGATTTGCGGTCGTCGCAGACGAGATCCGCAAGCTCGCGGAACGCACCAAGCTTGCCACGACCGAAATCGGTCAAATCATCACCGGATTCAGGGAGCGCATGGACAGGATGGTGAGCGAAACGGACGCAGCGAGTCTGGCGACGCAAAGCGTGCACGAGCGCATGAGCGAATTCCAGGGAAGGTTTCGGGAATTTTCGAATGCCGCAGCAGACACCATCCGCAAGGTTTCCAAGACCAAGGACTGGTCTTTCTGTTCCCTCGCCAAGATGGATCACATCATCTACATGCAAAATGCCTACCGGGCGATCGAAATGTGCGAAAAACCGGATTGCGAGGAAGCAGTTGCGATCAGGACCGACCACAGGACCTGCAGGCTGGGCCGCTGGTACCTCGATGCAGGAAAGGCGACCTTCGGCGGCACTTCCTCCTATTCCAGACTGGATGAACCGCACGCCATGGTCCATTCAAGCGTTCATCGGGCCATCGAACTCTCCAGAGGGGACTGGGTCATGAATTCCGAATCGAGAAAATCCCTCCTCGATCAACTCGACCGGGCAGAACAGGCGAGCAGCGCCGTCATCGGACTGCTCACCGACATGGTGAATGAAAAATACGGCTGAGCCGCTCCTTCCCGGATCGGAAATTCGGGCATCGATTTCGCTCAGGAAATCCGTCGGGCAACCCTTTGGGTGAATGCGTAGCTTCCCGCAACCAGCGCGATCAGGAGCAGGCCGAAAGCGAGGCTCTTTCCTTCGCTCCAGAGGTCCAGTCCAGGAAAAGCCAGCCTCATCATTCCAAAAATCGCGACCAGCAAGCTCGAACTTCCCACCACCAGGGTCATGGATTTCGAAGCGAAATGCGCCGTCTGGTCGGAGCGACGGATGAGACGCGAAATCCACAGCCCGTTCAGCCCGTCGGTGAAGAGCATTCCGCTCATGAAAAGCAATCCCATGAATAGCGCGTTTTCCCATCCTCCCTGACGACTTGCGGTGAGAGAAAAAAGCGCAGCCTGACTGATGGTATCGAAAGAGATGGCGAAAAGCGCCCCGATCAGGAAAACGATTCCCGGGCTCGCAGCATGCCGGGCGAAATGCTTTCCCCTGATTCCCACCGGATGGGCGTGTACCGAGAAAAACACTGCGTGCAGGTTCAGGACGCCCAGGAGCATGAGGAAAAAAATCGAGGTCCCAGAGCCGAATGACTCCAGCCATTGCGGCACCTGCCAGCGGCCTGCGATGGTGGAGACCGCGAGCGCAATGGCCATCACCACCGCGCCGTGGCCGAGAGAAAACAGCAGACCGCAATATCGGGAGAAACGCCGATCGGCATTGATCCGGGTGAGGCCATCTATGGTGGCGAGATGGTCCGCATCGAAGCCGTGCCGGATCCCCAGCAAAATGACGATGAGGCCCAGCGCGAAAAAATCCCGGGGAAGATCCATGACATCTCCGATGAAACCGAATCCATAATCAAAGCAGATGACGCGCCCGAAATCCAGGAATAAACGTTATACTGATGCCACCGAAAGCCGCACTCTCCCGAAATGAATAAACCGCTGGTTGTGATCGCAACGCCCTGTCATGGGGGCATGGTGAACCATGCCTACATGAATTCAGTGATCCGTCTGATGACCTCGGTGAGCCAAACGATTCCACTGTCCATCCTGCTCCTGGGGGGAGATTCGCTGATCACGAGGGCCCGCGCGCTGCTCGTCGCAAAATTCCTCGAAAATCCACTTGCGACGCACCTTCTCTTCGTCGACGCCGACATCAGCTTCGAACCGGAAGCCTTCCTGCGTCTTTACCTGCAGGACAAGGATTTCGCTGCGGCCATGTATCCGCTCAAGGATATCTTCTGGAACAGCCTTCCGGAGAGGGCTGCACGGGGGGAGACTGCGGCAACCGCAGGACTCGATTATGTCGGAAAGCTTTGCTCGGGAGAAGCGCTGAAAATCGAGAACCGCTTCGCGACCGCGGAATTTGCCGGAACGGGATTCCAGCTCGTGAAGCGGGCCGTTTTCGAGAAACTGGCTGCCGCGCATCCGGAGCTTTCCTTCTCCAGCGCGCACAGCAGGACCGCTCTGGAAACCGCGAACCAGTACGCGCTTTTCGACCCGATGATCGACCCCGATACGGGCGAATACCTGAGCGAGGATTTCGCTTTCTGCAGGCGCTGGCGCAATCTGGGCGGAGAAATCTGGCTGGATCTCGACAGCCGCATCACTCACGTCGGAAGCGCCGATTTTCGCGGAAACACTTCTCCCCGGTTTCTTTCGGCCTGAATCAAAATTACCTACTCCACCCGAATCCTGACGGATTTCGACTTTCCAGGGTTCAGTTTCGGCAGCTCCACGCGCAGCACGCCGTTCCTGTAGCTTGCCGTAGCTTCATCTACCCTGACCGGAACGGGAAGCGGCACGACGCGCCGGAAAGAGCCGTATGCGCACTGCATCACTCGCCAGCGCCCCTGGGTTTGCTCGTTCTCGAAGCGCTTCTCGCCGTGCACCACCAGATGATCGGATTCGATTTCGATGCCGATGTCTTCCTTTTCCATGCCCGGGGTCTCGATGCGAACCACGAGCCGGTTCTCGTCCTCGAAAACTTCGCCACCCAGAACAGACCAGCCGAGATTCGCCATCCAGGTTTCGTCGTCCACCTTTTCCGGCAGATTGGTTTTCTCCCCGGGCATGAAGCGGGTGAGCGCCGTACTGCCCGAATTCCAGAGATGGCGCCAACCTTCGGCCACGCTTCCGATCCACGATTCCACGTTTTCCCTGACTTTTTCGAGATTCATGATTTCATCCTCCTTCGGGTTCAGAATCCAATATATGAAGGGATGCGGCTTCTTTCAAGGCGGATCGCTCCGAAAATACCACCTGACGTGGTCATGACAGGTGTCCCTTGAAGCAGTCACTGCTGCTGATGTCCACAATCCTTACCTCGGGTCATCCCCAATTGAGAGCCTGGCCTGCGGCGATTAGGCGCTTCATTCGCCGCACATAACGCGGAGAATGACTTGCGCTTGCGGCGAATCGGGTGTTTAATCTCCGCATGAATAACGGAGAAAAAAGCTGCATTTGGCAGTCCGACGACTGGCCAAAATGGCGCTACGACCTGTCGGCGCTGACCGGGCCGCTAACCGAGGTCAGTCGCGCCCAAGGCTTGCTGCTGGGCCGTCTGGCCGACGTGGGGTTGGCGCTGCGTGACGAGGCCAGTCTCGCAGCACTGACTGAAGACGTGGTCAAGACCTGCGAAATCGAAGGCGAAGCGCTGAATGTGGAATCCGTGCGCTCGTCCATTGCTCGGCGAATGGGCGTGGACATCGGCGCGGTGGCCCCGGTGGACCGCCATGTCGAAGGTGTGGTCGAGATGGTGCTCGACGCCACGTCACGCGCTGCCTCCCCGCTGAGCGCCGAGCGCCTGTTCGGCTGGCACGCGGCGCTGTTCCCGACCGGGTACTCGGGCATGAACAAAATCGCCATCGGCCAATGGCGCGATGATGCCCATGGGCCCATGCAGGTGGTTTCCGGCCTGGAAGGAAGACGCAAGATTCACTTCCAGGCGCCACCCGCCGATGTGCTGCCTGTCGAAACGGCAAGCTTCCTGAAGTGGGCGAACGATCAGACCGGCGAACCTGCACTCGTCAAGGCGGGCCTCGCGCATCTTTGGTTCGTGACGCTGCATCCTTTCGACGACGGCAACGGACGTATCGCCCGCGCAGTGGGCGACCTGTTCATGGCGCGCGCCGACGGCAGTCCACAGCGCTTCTACAGCCTGTCGGCGCAGATCCAGCGCGAGCGTAAGGATTATTACGACGTGCTGGAGCGAACGCAGAAGGGAGCGCTCGACGTCACCGGCTGGCTGTCGTGGTTCCTCTCCACCCTCGGGCGCGCGGTCACCAGCGCGCAATCCACGCTGGACGTCGTGCTGGTCAAGGCGCGTTTCTGGCAACGCTGGGCGGGCATGCCGTTGAACGCGCGCCAGGTAAAGATGCTAAACCGCCTGCTCGACGGCTTCGAGGGCAAGCTCACGAGCAGCAAGTGGGGGGCAATAGCCAAGTGCTCTCCCGACACTGCGCTGCGCGACATCACGCAGTTGCTGGAACTGGGCGTGCTGAAGAAGTCGCCCGGCGGCGGGCGCAGCACCGGCTATGAACTGATCGATTGATTCGGCCAAAAGCCAGGGACATCCGTTCCCCCGAGAGTCGATTCACTTTCCAGGCCCGGCCCTTCAGAACCCGACCCCGATGCTGCCGCAGAGGAAGGACATGAATGGCGTTGCGCTTGCGAATTTTTCGGCGATGTCATTCAGCAGGTTTTTCGAGAGCGCAGCCCCGTCTTCCAGATCGGCCATCGCGGTGAAATCCTTGCGCTTGAGATCGGCCAGCAATGGGTGATCTTTCGCGAATCCTCGAGGAGGATTGGCAAGGGAGTCTCCTTCGAGGCGGAAATTCGCAATGAAAGCCGCATCGTCGCGTGATTTCAACCACTTTTCGGAATTTTCCGCGATGAAACTCCTGATTCTGAACAGGGTATCCGCATCCGGATGCCAGATTCCGACGCCTGCGAAACAGGCGCCTGGTTCGATGTGCAGATAATATCCGGGCGCATGCACATCGCGTCCCAGCTCGTGGCGAATGTGGATGCCGATATTGGTCTTGTAGGGACTCTTGTCGCGACTGAAGCGGGTGTCTTTCTGGATTCTCATCAGGGATCCGCCTACCTTCTTCGCAAGCGGCATGAAATGCGGCGCGAAGGATTCCATACGATCGGCCATGTCTGCGATGAAATCGAGCGCGGGCTCCCGAACGAAATTTTCGTAATCCATCTTGTGCGCAGCGAACCATTGCCGGTCGTTGTTGGCGGCAAGTTTTTCCAGGAATTCGAAAGTCTCGCTCGTGAAATAACCCATTTCTTCTCCCGTCCCCCCGGTATCATCAGCAGATTCTCGGCAGTGGCTCTCCCGTCAGCCAGTCTACCACGCGCCTGCCGCCGAATGCGGTCTCCATTTGCACGAAACCATGGGCATCCTCGCGAACCTCGCCGATGATCGCGGCATTTCTCCCGAGCGGATGAACCTTCATGGCGGCAAGGACGGCATCGGCATCATCGGCCCCGCAGATGGCGACGAGCTTTCCCTCGTTCGCGACATAAAGGGGATCGAGTCCCAGAAGTTCGCAGGCGGCAGAAACTTCGCCTCTCACCGGGATATTTTTTTCCCGGATCAGCATGCCGACCCCGGACTGGCGGGCGATTTCGTTCAATGTCGTCGCAAGCCCGCCCCTGGTCGGATCCCTGAGCACATGAATATCAGGCGCGCATTCCACCATTTTCGCGACCAGCCCGTGGAGGGCCGCCGTGTCCGACTCGACCGAACTCCCGAAGGAAAGATGCTCGCGGCTCGCCATCACCGCGATGCCGTGGTCCCCCATGGTGCCGGAAACCAGAATGGCGTCCCCCGCCTTCGCCCTGTTCCCGGCAATCTCGATTCCGACTGGCACCATGCCCACCCCGGTGGTCGTGATATAGATGCCATCGGCCTTGCCTCGCTCGACCACCTTGGTGTCGCCGGTGATGATCGGCACATTCGCATCCTTGGACGCCTTCGCCATCGATTTCACGATGCGTTCCAGGTCGGCAAGGGGAAAACCTTCTTCCAGAACGAAGCTTGCGGAAAGGAATTTCGGTACGGCACCCGACATCGAAACGTCGTTGATGGTGCCGTGCACAGAAAGGCAGCCGATGTCCCCTCCGGGGAAAAAAATCGGGGAGACCACATGCGCGTCTGTCGCCATCACCATGCGTCCGGATTCCACCCCGAACAATGCCTGGTCATTCATCTTCGAAAGCCATTCGTTGTCGAAGGCCGCGACGAAAAGCTCCTCGACGAGCTGCGCCATCGCTCGTCCGCCACTGCCATGGGTCATGTCGACCCGCCCGCCGCGGATGTCGAGCGGCTTTGCGTAAAACTTGCGCTTCATGTCGTCCTGTACCTGCCGAAACTGTAATGGGCTGCGCATGCGCCTTCGCTGGAAACCATGCAGGCGCCCAGGGGATTGTCCGGCGTGCAGGCGGTGCCGAATACCCTGCATTCGTGGGGGCGTTTGAGTCCTCTCAGGATCGCGCCGCATTCGCAGGCCTTGTGATCGGATACCTGCCTGATCCTGATCGAAAAGCGCACTTCCGCATCGATCTCCGAATATTCCTTCCTGAACCTTCGCGCGCTCTTCAAGAGCTGACCGAGCCCCCGCCACTCGAAACTCTCGCGCAATTCGAACACTTCTTCCATCAGCGCCTGCGCCTTGATGTTTCCTTCCGGAGTCACCGCGCGGGTGTATTCGTTCTCGACCCTCGCCTCTCCCCGGTTCGTCTGGCGCACCAGCATATGAACGGACTGCATCACGTCCAGCGGCTCGAATCCCGCGATCACCATGGGAATGCGGTATTTTTCGGCAACCCTGGCGTAGGGCTGGAGGCCGATCACCGCGCTCACGTGAGATGGTCCGATGATGCCCTGTAGCGGCGCTCCGGGTGAATCGAGGATGCCGGAGAGCGCGGGCGGAGTGAGCACATGATTGCAGAAAATCGAAAAATTGCCGAGCTTCATGGCTTTCGCCTGTTTTGCCACCAGCGCAGTGGGCGGAGTGGTGGTCTCGAAGCCGATCGCGAAAAAAACCACTTCGCGGTGGGGATTTTTCTTCGCGATTTCGAGCGCATCGCTCGCCGAATAGACCATGCGGATGTCCGCCCCTGCGGCCTTCGCCTGGATGAGGCTCACGGAATTCGATCCGGGCACGCGCATCATGTCGGCATAGCTTGCGACGATCGCGTGTTTCGAGAGCGAAATCGCATCGTCGACGCGCGAAACCGGCAACACGCACACCGGGCAGCCCGGCCCGTGGATGAGTTCGACACCGGAAGGAAGGAGGTCGGCAAGCCCGTAACGTGCGATCGAATGGGTGTGCCCGCCGCAGAACTCCATGAATCGGTAAGTTCCTGCCGGGTCGATCTCGGCCGCAATCTTTTTTGCGAGCATCCGCGCAAGTTCTCCGTCCCTGAATTCGTCGACATAGGGAATCATTGCGCGCCCATCTCGGCGAAGAGCGCGAGGGTTTTGAGGGCTTCTTCCTGATCGAGTTTCGAGAGCGCATAACCGACATGAACGATGACATAATCGCCCACAGCAACGTCGTCGACGAGTTCGAGCGAGATTTCCTTCTCCACGCCGCCGATCTCGATCATCGCACGGCTCTCTTCCAGAAGCGCAAAAACCCTGGCGGGTACGGCTAGACACATGAAGCGGCTCCTTTGAGCAGGACGGCATAAGCCTGACCGAGACTGATTCCGCCGTCGTTGGGTGGGATTTTCGACGCCTCGAATACTTGCATTCCTGCGTCGATCAATCGCTTGCGAAGGGCGCGAGCGAGAATGGTGTTGAGAAAACAGCCTCCCGAAAAGATCACGATGCCGGATTCTTCCCGTTTGCTCAGCACCCATTCGCAAAGTGCCTGCACGAGCGTGGCATGAAACAGGGCCGCGCCGCGCGAAGCGCATTTTTCTTCAGCTAGCGCTGAAAGCAGAGGCAAAAAATCCAGCACGCCGTTTTCCATCGAAAAACCGTACTCGAGCGCAGCAATTCCCCCGTGATCGATGGCAAGCTTCTCCAGTCGCATCGCAGCCTGCCCCTCGAAACCCGTTTTCGAGCAAACCCCGAGCAGACCGGCGGCAGCATCGAAAAGCCTTCCCGCGCTGGAAGAAAGAGGGGAATTCAGGCCTCGATCGATCATTCCGAGAAGCGCCACCCCGGAGTCGCCAAACCTTTCGGATACAAGATCGTCCCGACCCAGGGCATGAAGCGCGCTCACCGCCAGTCGCCACGGTTCTTTCGAAGCTGCATCTCCTCCGGGTAAATTGAGCTCGCGAAAATGCCCCGCGCGGGAGTGGCCTTGCGGACTCACGACGAGAAGCTCCCCTCCCCACAAGCCGCCGTCATTTCCGAGTCCAGTGCCATCCAGGGCGAGTCCGATCACGGGGGAAGTGATGCCATGCTCCGCCATCACCGATGCGACATGGGCATGATGATGCTGAATCCTCAAATGCGGGACGCCCCGGCCGGATGCGAATTCACAAGCGAGGCGCGTGCTATAGAAATCCGGATGAAGATCGGATGCCACCGCATCTGGCGAGACCTCCAGAAATTCGATCGTGCGGAATACGGCCTCCTCGAGCGCCTTGCGGCAGGAGGCATTGTCCAGATCTCCGATGTGTTGGGAGACGAAAGCCTCGTCGCCCCGCGTGACGCAGAAGGTATTCTTGTAAAAGCCGCCCAGGGCGAGCACCGATGGTCCGGCCATCGGGAGCTTGATCGGGATGGGCACGAACCCTCTTCCCCTGCGCAAAAATTGCGGCGCGTTTCCGTTCATGCGCATCACGCTGTCGTCCGCACGGTTCAGGATGTCCCGATCGTGCAGCAGAAAGCCTTCCGCGATGCCCGAGAGCTGCGTCAATGCCGTCTGGTTCGAAATCACGAGGGGATCACCTGCGATGTTCGCGCTGGTTGCGACCAGGACGAGCGCCTGATTCTCGTCGAGCCAGCAAGTCCCGGAAGGACTTCCCGCAGCTTCGTGGAACAGCAGATAATGGAGAGGCGAGCCGGGAAGCATCGCGCCGATTTCCGCCACATCTTCGGCGATTTCCGGCAATTCCCTGCTTTTCCTGAGCAAAACGACCGGACGTTCCCGGGATTCAAGCAGCATTTTTTCGCCCGCCGAAATCTCCGCATATTGCATGATGGAAGCGCAATTGGCGAACATCACTGCAAAAGGCTTCAGATCCCGGCATTTTGATGCTCTCAACCGCGAAATCGCGTCCGTATTTTGCGCATCGCACAGGAGATGAAATCCGCCGACTCCTTTCACAGCGAGTATTTTCCCTTCCAGGATCCGGAAAATCGCATTCCGGATCGGATCCCCCTGAAGCGCCCGCCCCGAATCGTCCAGAAAGGAAAGGCTGGGGCCGCATTGCGGGCAGCAATTGGGCTGGGCGTGAAAGCGCCTGTCCGATGGATCCCCGTATTCTTCCGCGCAATTTCCGCACATGGGAAATTTCGCCATCGAAGTGTGTTTCCTGTCGTAAGGAAGTCTCGAAGTCAGGGTGAATCTGGGACCGCAATGGGTGCAGTTGATGAAGGCATGAAGATGGCGCCTCGATGCCGGATCGAAGAGTTCATCGAGGCATTCCTTGCAGATCGACACATCCGGCGGAATATGGGTCGAAAGCCTGCCCCGTCCGCTTTCGAGAACGGTAAAACCCTGGAATTCAGGTTCATGTAACAGTTCTTCCGATTCGATCCGGTCTATCCGCGAAAGCTCAGGATTCTCCCGCTTGAGTCGCTCGAAAAAGGCGTCCATCCCGGATTTCTCCCCGCTCACCGAGATTTCGACGCCGCATCCGTCGTTTCTCACCCAGCCGGAAAGGGAATGCTCGTTCGCAAGACGCCAGACGAAAGGGCGAAACCCCACCCCCTGCACCTGACCGTGAACCCTGAACCGCCGGGCGCTCATTCCGGAAGGTTCTCTCCGATCCAGGAAAGCCATTGTGAAAATCCTTCGCCGGTTCTCGCGGAAAGCATCAGGATTTCGATGGCGGGATTCACCCTCCTCGCGTATTCCATGCATTTCTCCACGTCGAAATCGAGATGAGGAAGAAGATCGACCTTGTTGAGGATCATGACCGATGCCGCCGCGAACATGTCCGGGTATTTCAGCGGTTTCTCCTCGCCTTCGGTGACCGAAAGGATCGCGACCTTGCAAGCTTCACCGAGATCGAATGATGCCGGACAGACGAGGTTCCCGACGTTCTCGATGAGAAGCAGACTCCCCCTTTCCGGCGCAAGCTTTTGCAGCGCATCGCCGACCATCTGCGCATCCAGGTGACAACCCTTTCCGGTATTGATCTGGATGGCGGGCGCGCCCGTCGCGCGGATCCTGTCCGCATCGAGACTGGTTTGCTGGTCTCCCTCGATCACCGAAACCGGGATTTCCCCGGCAAGCTCGGAAATGCTGCGGGTGAGCAGGGTGGTTTTTCCCGAGCCGGGACTGGAGACGAGATTGAGAGCCAGGATGCGGTTATCCGAGAAGAAATTCCGGTTCGTGGCCGCATAAGCATCGTTTTTGGAAAGAATGTCGCGCTCGACGGAAATCAGGCGGCTCTGGCTCATTCCCGCGACATGCGCGCCGGCGCGCCCCATGCCGAAATG
>JABEVD010000163.1 GCA_013044025.1 Burkholderiales bacterium | reverse complement strand
CTACGCACCCAAATCGGTCGGGTTTCACCGTCGAGGAAAACTCAGACTCCCAATGTCACAATGGGAAGGAGGGAAACATGGACAACTTCACGCAACATCGAAAAACCGCTTCCAAACAACGGATAGTTTGGAAGAAATCGATCTATCCACTTTTCCTGTGGATAACCCTGTTGAAAAGGGATGGAAAGAAGCCGGAAAGCCGTTCAAATCAAGGAAAGCTGCGCCCCTGCCCATTTTTCTGGCAAAAACATTATCTCTAAAAAACAGAAAGATACGACACGCAAAAATCGGACTCAGCCCTGTTGACATTTTCCTTGCCGCATGGTGAATGCGGTGGACAGAATCACTTCCCGAGCGGCGTGAAATCCTGATTGGTATAGGAAAGTGCCGCGGGCCTCGTAATGACGATGAATCCGTGACCTGCCGCGCGATGGCAGGAATTGCACCCCTTGGTGAGGCTGTCGAAGGCGGATTCGAATTTGCCGGAATCCTTCGCATCGATGGCTGCATCCAGGGACTTGAGCGGAACAGAGGTGAATTTCCCGAGCATTTTCGAAACCTGGATCGTCCCCTTGAATACCGGATGGTAGTGGACGGCATCGTCGAGCCCCTCCTCTATTTCGGAAAGCTCGTATTTCGCAAGCGCCCAGTTTCCCGACTTTCCGGCGAACCAGAGTTTGGCGTGCCGCATCTGGGTTGCCCCCATGATTTCCCCCATTCCGGGAACGTATCCGGCATTGGCCCAGGCAGGCAGCGCCAGGAAGCAGAAAAAGGTGAGGATGCGTTTCATTCTTTCTCCTTTGGTTTTTCCGAAGCATAGCAGAGAATGGACGCCTCCTGTCTGCCCACCCTCTCCAGGTAGAAAAGAATCAGCAATGCGACGAGCCAGATGCTCGCGCAACCCGCCATCCAGAATCCTGCTGCGCCTCTTGCATGGCCAAGAAAATCCGTGAGGCCGAGCAATATCCCGCCGCCAAGCCCGACTCCCCAGAGCGAAATGCCGTAGATCGCCATCGGCACCACGGTTTTCCTGTAGCCGCGCAAGGCATTGACTGCGACTGCCTGGATCGCATCGCCAAGATGATAGATCGCGACCAGACCGATGAGCGGAATGGCCGCAGCCTGGACCTTCTGGTCGATGGTGTAGATCGCTGCGATTTGCGGAGCGAAGAGACGGAAGGAAAGGCTCACCGCGAATGCGGAAGCGAGCCCCATGCCGATCGCGCGCAAGGAGAGGCTCCTCGCTCGCGATCCGTCCCGTGCGCCCAGTGCATGACCGATGAGCACCGATGCAGCGTTTCCGAGAGAAAGCGGAAACATGTAGGCGAGAACCGCGAGGTTCGCAGCGATCTGGTGGGCTGCCGACATCACCGGCCCCAATCTTGCAATCAGGAGCGCCATGAAGGTGAACGCAGTCACGTCCGCAACGAAGGTGAGGCCGATCGGGATGCCGAGCTTCAGGAATTCGAAGATGGCCTTCGGATCGGGTCCGGAAATGCCGGAGCTCAGGCCGAATTTTTCATAATCAGGATGGCGGACGCACCAGAACCAGGCGATCGTCGCGATGAGCCATGCGTCGATCGCGGTCGCGACCGCGCATCCGGCAGCCCCCATTGCGGGAAAGCCGAGCTTGCCATACATGAAGACCGCGTTCATCGGAAATTTCAGCAATAGCGCTGCGAGATTGAACACCATCACCGGGCGCGGCCTGCCGATTCCAGTCGACAGGCCGAAGAAGATGCGCAGCGCGGCGGTTGCCGGAACGCCCCAGGATGCCGCATCGAGGTAGGCGCGCACCCTGATTTCGACCACGGGCTGAAGATCGGAAAAGGCGAGAAAAGGCCCGGGGTGCCTGAGCAGCAGGATCGCGACAAGCGAAATCGCCATCGAGATCCAGAAGCTCTGATGGATCTCCCGCCCGACGCCAGCATGTCTGCCGGCGCCCTGGAGATGCGCGACGAGCGGCGGCAGGGCAAAAAGCACGCTCAGAAGAGACATCAGCACCGTGATCATGACGGATGCCGCGATTCCCACCGCGGCCAGATCGACCGCGGAAAGCCTGCCCGCCATCGCGGTGTCGATCACGGCGCTCGCGACCAGCGCCGCCTGAGCGACGAAAACGGGCAGGGCGAGGCGCAGGATTTCGCCTGTTGGGGATTTCTCGGGGTTCATGTGCGGAGCGAAGTTTTACGCGCTCAGACTATACACGCTTTCCTGGAAAAACGGCGCTTCTCAGGCCCGCTTTTCCAGGAGATCGACGCGAATCGGCATGAAAAAATCGGCTCCTGTTTTCGTCATGTGCTTCTCGAAAGCGGCTTTCACCGCTTCATGGGTTTCGACGGAAAGAATGTGATTGCTGTGGGTGACCCCGATCACCCCTTTTTCGAAGCTCGCGAAATCTTCGAAATGCACTGGTTGCAGGAAGAATTTCTGCCGGACGAGCCCGAAGCGCCCGTCCGTGACCGCCCTTTTCACCGCATCGAAAGCAGCTTCCCGCACCACGCGCTCGTCGTGGAAAAGGCGCAGGATCTCGTTGAATTCCCCGGCGAAGACCGGCTCCGAAATATAGGCACGCCCTCCGGGCTTCAATACCCGCGCGATCTCGGAAAGCGCATCATCCATCCTGTCCAGGAGAACATGGTGGAGCGACTTGAACATGAGCACCACATCGAAACTTTCTTCATCTGCCTGAATCTGCTCTGCGCATCCCTTTGCGAAACGCACGTTCGGCAGATCCGGGATAGCCAGGTTGATGGCAAGCTGGATTTCGTCGACTTCGAGCGCGAGGACCGTCGCCGCCTTTTCCGCTACGATCCGGGTCTTTTCGGCCTTGCCGCAACCGAGTTCCAGCACAGCGGCGCCCTGAAGTTCGAGTAGTTCTTCGAGAATCCGCCCCTCTCCGCTCACCAATTCGATCCTGTTTTCGGTAATTTTCATGATTTCCTCCCGGATCACACGGCCCGCGCCAGCTTCTGTTTCGGCAGCATCGAGATGGATACCCCAACCAGAACCAATGCGCCTCCGAGATACTGCGAAGGAGTCGGGGATGTGCCGATGATGCCGTCGAGGAGCATGGCGAAAACGGGGACCAGGTTGAGAAAGATCGAGGTCTTCGCAGCGCCGAGGCGCACGATGCCCATTCCCCAGAAAAGATAGGCGAGCACGGAGCCTCCGGCCGCCATCACGGCAAGCGCCATGCCCGCCTTTACCCCGATCGCGCCGAACTGCCCTCCGCTCGCAAGCGCGACGACAAGAAGAATGGATGCGCCGGAAGCCGTGATCCAGGCCGTGTTTGCAGTCGCCGAACCTTTTGGCATGTAGCGCCTGGAGAGCACGTTGTAGAGCGCCCAGGATGCATTGGCGGCAAGCATCAGCACATCGCCTTCGGATATGCGCAACGAGGCAAGCCTGGAAAGATCTCCCTGTGAAATCACCACTGCGACCCCGAACAGCGCGAGCGGCAATGCGACCAGATGCCTCAAGCTCGCCTTCTCCCCGAGGAACATCATCGCGAGCAGCGTGGTGAGCAGCGGATTGGTCGCCATGATGAGCGAAGCATTGTCCGCGGAAGTGAAGCGCATCGCATTGAAGAAGAAAAGATTGAAGGCGACGATGCCGACCGCGCCCAGCATCAGGTAGGTTGCCGCATTGCGCCTTGCGAGCGAAAAAAGCTCCTCGCGGCGCAGCACGGCGATTGAGAACATGATGGCAGCGCCGAGCAGGAATCTCAGCGCTGCGGCCCAGAGCGGCGAAAGATCCGCGAGAACGAAACCTGCAAGGACGAAATTCGCCCCCCAGAAGAATGCGGATATCGTGACGAGCGGATAGACATTCATGTTTTTCTCCGTTTAGAAAAAATTTCGATATGGTGATACTATTCGAGCGGAACGCACTTAACAAACGAATTTTTTTGACCTGAAAGGTTAGAAAATCTAATGTCCAGAAAATTGCCTCCGCTCAATTCCCTGCGCGCTTTCGAATCCGCGGCGAGACACCTCTCCTTCGCCCGCGCAGCCGAAGAGCTTCACGTCACGCCGGCCGCGATCAGCCAGCAGATCAGGCAACTGGAAGATCATCTCGGAGTCCTGCTGTTCAGGCGCGGCAAGAAGCTGGAGCTGGAAGATGCGGCCGAAGAAGTATTGCCGCTTCTCTCCGAAGCATTCGACCAACTGGAACGCGCCATGCTCAAAGTGCGCGCGGGAAGATCCGGGGACGCGCTCGTGATTTCGGCGCCGCCCGCTTTCGCCGCGCGCTGGCTGATCCCGCATCTCGACCTGTTCCACGAGCTTCACCCCGCCATCGAGCTTCGCCTCATGGCGACCAGAAGGCTGGTCGATTTCGAGATGGAGGACGTGGACGCAGCGATCCGCTTCGGCAACGGTAATTATCCCGGCCTTGCGGTCGAGCGTCTGATGCCCGAATCCATCGTCCCGGTCGCCACCCCTGAAATCGCAAGGAAAATCGCAACCCCTGCGGATTTCCTGCAATGCAGCCTGCTGGAAGACGAATGGCATACCGAAAACGGGGTATTCCCGGACTGGGAAACCTGGCTTGGTTCCCTCGGCGTAAAGGGACAGGAAAAATTGCGGATCCGTCATTATGGAGATGCGAACCTCGCCATCCAGGCCGCCATTTCAGGTCATGGCGTAGCGCTCACCTGGAAAAGCCTGGTGTCCGCCGACCTGGAATCGGGACGGCTGGTATCGATTCTCAACCATTCCATCCAGACTTCGCTCGCCTATCACTTCGTCATGCCGAAAAACCGCGCCAATCAGGCCAATGTGCTCGCATTCAGGGAATGGCTTCTCGAAGAGGCAGCCCGAACGGCAAGGGCCGCGGAGTGACCCGCG
>JABEVD010000162.1 GCA_013044025.1 Burkholderiales bacterium | reverse complement strand
GCACAGGCGAAGTGTTGCTCGGCAGGCGCCCGATCGGCAAGCCCTATTCAGGCTACTGGGAATTCCCGGGAGGAAAGATCGAACCCGGAGAATCCGCAAGGGATGCGCTTTGCAGGGAACTGAAAGAGGAGCTCGGCATCGACCCCGTCAGCGTTTACCCGTGGATTTCGAGGATCTTTCATTATCCTCATGCGACGGTGAATCTTCGATTCTTCAGGGTGACCGAATGGATCGGGGAGCCATGCGGACTGGAAGATCAGGAGCTTTCCTGGCAGCATCCTGATTCCGTATCCGTTTCCCCTCTTCTTCCGGCCAATGCTCCCATCCTGCGCGCGCTCTCCCTCCCCTCCTTCCATGCCATCACGGCAGCATCGCTTTTTGGCGTCGAAAGCCAGCTCGAAAGAATGAAAAAGGCGCTCGAATCCGGAATCAGGCTGATCCAGGTGCGTGAACCCGGAATGGACCGGGAGAAATTTTCTACTTTCGCGAAAATGGTCATTGCGCTTTGCGAAGGATTCGATGCGAAAGTGCTGGTGAATTCCGATATCGCATTCGCTCGCGAGATCGGCGCAAGCGGAATCCACCTCAATTCCGGAATGCTCATGGAACAGGATTCGAGGCCGGATTTCGAATGGTGCGGTGCATCGGTCCACAACGGAAGGGAGCTGGAAAAAGCTTCCTCGCTGGGTCTCGATTATGCTGTGCTCGGGAACGTTCTGGAGACCCCGACCCATCCCGGACGGGCCGGGATCGGTTGGGAAAATTTCGCACGGATCGTGAAGGATTCTCAGATCCCCGTATATGCCCTGGGGGGGCTCGGCAAGGAGCATCTTCCGCTTGCCATGGAGCACGGCGCCCATGGAATCGCCATGCTCAGGGGTGCCTGGGACTAGTTTTTCCTGCCCAGTCCCTCGCGAACTGCCAGGCGACCCTTCCGCTTCTCGCGCCGCGCGAGAGCGCCCATTGCAGCGCAGCTTTCCGCACGCCCTGCCTTTCTTCCACTCCGAAATGATCCAGCCAGTTCTCCACGATCGCGAGGTATTCTTCCTGATCGAAGGAATAAAATGGAATCCACAATCCGAAGCGGTCGGAGAGGGAAATTTTCTCCTCCACGGTTTCCCCGGGATGGATCTCCCCTTCCAGATTCTCGCTCATGTATTCGGGCATGAGGTGGCGCCGGTTGGAAGTGGCATAGACGAGGACATTTTCCGGGGAAGTCGATACTGAGCCGTCCAGCACCACCTTGAGCTCCCGGTATCCTCCTTCTTCCCGGTCGAAGCTCAGGTCGTCGCAGAAAATGACGAAGCGTTCGCTCCTGCCCTCCAGCTTTTCGACGATTTCGGGAAGGGAGACCAGATCGTTTCTTTCCACCTCGACGAGGCGCAATCCTTCGGGAGCATAGCGGTTGAGAAGCGCCTTCACCAGGGAGGATTTTCCGGTTCCCCTCGCGCCGGTGAGCAGAATGTTGTTGGCCGGCCTCCCCTGCACGAACTGGCGGTTGTTTTCGTCGGCGAGCCTCACCTGGGAATCGATTCCCTTCAGGTTTTCGATCCTGATGCCGTGGGGATGCATCACCCTGGCGAGCCCCTTCCCCTTCACCCATCTGAAGGCGATGCCGCTCCAGTCCGTCTCCATTTCTTCCGGAAAGGAGCGCCCGATTCTCTCCAGCAGGCGCTCCGCCCTTTCGATGAGGGATTCCAGATCGCTCACGAGCGGTAATCCGCGTTGATTTTCACATAATCGTAGGAAAAATCGCAGGTCCAGACCGTGGCGGCTGCATTTCCCCGTTTCAATGCGACCCGCACCGAGATTTCATCCTGCTTCATGATTCTTGCGCCGTCCTCCTCCCGGTAGGATGCAGCCCTACCGCCTTTTTCGGCGACGAGCACATCGTCGAGCCAGACGGAAAGATCGTTCACATCGAGATTCGGGACCTCCGAATAGCCGATCGCTGCGAGAATCCTGCCGAGATTGGGGTCGGATGCGAAAAACGCGGTTTTCACCAGCGGGGAATGGGCGATCGAGAAGGCGACTTTCGCGCATTCTTCCTCGTTCAATCCTTCCTCGACCACGATGGAAATGAACTTGGTCGCCCCTTCTCCGTCGCGCACGATGGCCTGGGCGAGATAGATGGATGCGTCGATCACTGCGCCGCGCAATGCATCGAGTTCGGCGCCCTCGAGTTCGGGTCCGTTCCCGTTCGCCATCAGCATGAAGGAATCGTTGGTGGAAGTATCCCCGTCGACCGTGATGCGGTTGAAGGAGACATTCGCAGCATCCTTCACCATCTTGTCGAGATTCTCCCTGGAGACGTTGGCATCGATTGCCACGAATCCCAGCATGGTCGCCATGTTCGGATGGATCATTCCGGAACCCTTTGCGATTCCGGTGGCGACCACCTTTCGACCATCGATTTCGACTTCGCGCGAGCAAGCCTTGGGCTGGATGTCTGTGGTCATGATGGCCTTCGCGGCATCGAGCCAGTTTTCTTCGGAAAGATTCGAGATGCAGGCAGGAAGCCCGGCAGCAACCCTTTCGACTGGCAACGGCTCCAGGATGACGCCGGTCGAGAAAGGCAGGATCCGATCGGCATCGCAGCCGAGAAGGGCGGCAAGTTCGCTGCAGGTTTTCCTCGCATTCGTCATTCCCTCTTCCCCGGTTCCCGCATTGGCGTTTCCGGTATTGACCACGAGCGCGCGGATCCCCTTTCCCGTCGCGAGATTTTCACGGCAGACATGCACTGGAGCTGCGCAGAAGCGGTTCTTCGTGAATACGCCTGCGACCTTGGCCCCTTCCGCAAGCTCGATCACGAGCAGATCCAGCCTGTCTGGCTTTCTGATGTTGGCTTTGGCTGCGCCCAGCCTCACGCCGGGAATGGCAAGGAGTTCTTTCGGAATGGGAAGATTGACTGGCATGTTCGGTCCATGGCATCGAAAAATCCGATTTTAATCCACATTCCCCGGCCCTGTCTTAGCGGAAATTGCATTTTCGTCTTCGTCGGCTAGGATGAAGCATCCAAAAGGGGGAGGAGCAAGGAGACCATGGCTTTCTCGCGGCTTGCGGCAACTGCGATGTTCCTGCTGATTCTGGGAGGATGCGCGGTCAGGCTGGTATCGGGTTACGATCAGGGGACATTCGATTCCATCCTATCGGCTGAACGCGAAGTGGATCTCTTCTACGGCGAACTGCTCGAATCCCCGCCATCCGAGCGCCCCTATTCGAAATATGCCTCCGGCTACCTGCGCATCGAAACCGATCTCAGGATCCTGGTGACGAGAAACCAGGCCCGTCCTCTCAATTCAGAATC
>JABEVD010000161.1 GCA_013044025.1 Burkholderiales bacterium | reverse complement strand
GCAGAGGCTTTTGCCTCCTCGGTTTGCACCCCCATGTTTTCCAGGTAGCGAAGGATGAGTTCGATCCTGTGATCGGTGGATGCGCTGTGGTCGATCAGTCCGTGGATCGCCTTGGTGATGGGATCGTTCAGGTCGTCTCCGATCGCATAGGCGCTAAAGCCCATGGCGGCGGCCTTCCTTTCCCGGATCTTGGATTTGCTCTCGTCGAGGATCCTCGCCGGAATCCCGACAGCGGTCGCCCCTTCCGGGACATTCTTCACCACCACCGCGTTGGAACCGATCTTGGCCCCGTCGCCGATGGTGATGGGACCGAGCACCTTGGCGCCCGCGCCGATGATCACGCCGCGCCCCAGGGTGGGATGGCGCTTTCCTCCTGCAAGGGAAGTTCCGCCCAGGGTCACGCCGTGGTAGAGCGTGGTGTCATCGCCGATTTCCGCGGTTTCTCCGATCACCACCCCCATGCCATGGTCGATGAACACCCTTCTTCCGATCGTGGCGCCAGGATGGATTTCGATCCCGGTGAGCCATCTGCCGAAATGGGAAATGAATCTCGCCAGCCACTTGAAACCGGCATTCCAGAGGCCGTGAGAAATCCTGTGGATGACTCGCGCATGAAATCCGGGATAACAGGTCATCACTTCCCACCTGGTGCGCGCAGCGGGATCGAGCTTCAGAATGACGTCCATGTCTTCCTTGATGGATTTGAGCAATTTCATTCCCGTCCATGTTTCGTCAAGTCGCGCAGGATTCCGCGCAGGATGTTCACTTCGTTTCTTTCCAGCCTGGTCCTCGAGAACAGGCGTCTCATGCGCTGCATCAGCCGTTTGGGCGCATCCGGATCGAGAAATCCGATTCCGATCAGCGTCTCCTCGAGATGCCGGTAAAAATGCTCGATTTCCTCGGATGTGGCAAGATCGAGTTGCGGCGCAGCCAATGTTTCCGTACCCACCATATTCAATTCATAGGCCAGAATCTGCACTGCGGAAGCCAGATTCAGCGATGAAAATTGCGGATTGGAAGGGATGGTGCAGATCACCTGGCATTTTCCGATCTCCTCGGTGGTGAGGCCGGACATTTCCGTTCCGAACAACAGCGCAACCTCCCGGTGCGCAGCCACATCCAGGAGCATTTTTGCCGCCTCCCGGGGGTCATGGACTTCGTGGGAAAGATCGCGCCGCCTCGCCGTCACCGCGACCGAGAAAGCCGATCCGTCCAGCGCAGCTTCGAGGGTGTCGAACACGCGCGCATTTTCGAGCACGTCGTCCGCTCCGGAAGCGCGCGCGGTCGCATCCGGGTCTGGAAAATGCTTCGGCGCGACGAGATGAAGCCTGGAAAGCCCCATGGTTTTCATCGCGCGTGCCGCTGCCCCGATGTTTCCAGGATGGCTCGTCCTGCTGAGGACGATGCGGATATTTTCCTTGATATTTTTATGATTCAATTTGATAGGCAACTATGTTGATTTCGTTTCGAGAAAAGGAAGGCGCAATTTTCGATGCAGCCCCCTTTCACCTTGCGGCCAGCAGGAAATATTGACCGGAATTCGGCCGAAAATCAATTTCGATGCCGCAACCGGGGTGCAATCCCGGCCCATAAACTGGTATCATTCGGCCTGATTTCCCCATCCTCTGCAGGACTTCTAGGAAAAGCACCATGCATCCAATGCTCAATACCGCGGTCAAGGCCGCGCGACGCGCAGGTTCCATCATCAACCGCGCATCCCAAAACATCGACCTGCTGAAGGTCGAGCACAAATCCTACAACGATTTCGTGAGCGAGGTCGACAAGGCCGCCGAATCCGCCATTCTGGAAATCCTCCTGGACGCCTATCCGGACCATGCGGTCATGGCCGAGGAAAGCGGCGCGAAAGGGGAATCCGAATACGAATGGATCATCGACCCGCTCGACGGGACGACCAATTGTCTCCACGGCGTGCCGCAATATGCGGTATCGATCGCGCTCGCCCACAAGGGGGTCGTCACCCAAGCCGTGGTCTACGATCCGGTGCACAACGACCTCTACACCGCAACCCGCGGCAGCGGCGCCTTTCTCAACGACAGGAGGATCCGGGTATCGAAGCGCACCCGCCTGGAAGAGGCGCTGATCGGAACCGGATTCCCCTACCGCGATTTCTCGCATCTCGAACCCTACATCGCCATTTTCCGCGAACTCGTGCAGAAGACTTCCGGTCTGCGCAGGCCGGGCTCTGCATCCCTCGACCTCGCATCCGTTGCGGCCGGCAGGTTCGACGGATTCTGGGAATTCGGACTCAGCCCCTGGGACATCGCAGCGGGCACCCTGCTCGTCACCGAAGCAGGCGGACTGGTGGGCGACCTCGAAGGCGAAACCGGCTACCTTTCGAGCGGAAACATCGTGGCCGGAACCCCCAGGATCTTCGCGCAGCTCCTGCAGGTGATCGCACCGCACCTGACCGATAGATTGAAAGCTTAATCCTTCCTTAAGGGATGGAACATTCCCCCAGTTTTCGTTATCATTGATTCGAATAAACTGTGATTGGCGTGACCAGATGATCAGAATCGTCCTCTCTTCCTCCATGACCCAAGGAGCTTGCGATCCATGCTGGTCATAGTCGGTTACCTCATCATCCTGGGATGCGTCTTCGGCGGCTTTGCTATCGCCGGAGGCCATCTCGCAGCCCTCCTGCAGCCCATCGAACTGCTCATGATCGGCGGCGCAGCGGCAGGCGCCTTCGTGGTCGGCAATTCCATCAAGGCGATCAAGGCCACCCTGAAAGCGCTTCCCACCGTTTTCAAGGGATCGAAATACAACAAGGCCCTGTACATGGAGCTGATGGCGCTCATGTACGAAATCCTTTCCAAGATCAGGAAGGAAGGGTTGATGTCGATCGAGGGGGATGTCGACAATCCGAACGAAAGCCCTCTTTTCTCCAAATATCCGATGATCCTGAGCGACCATCACGCCATCGAATTCCTGACGGACTATCTGCGCATCATGGTGGGGGGAAATCTCAATTCCTTCGAGATCGAAAACCTGATGGACAACGAAATCGACACCCATCACCACGAGGAACTGGAGCCTGCTCACATCGTCGGCAAGATCGGGGAAGGTCTTCCGGCCTTCGGTATCGTCGCCGCGGTGATGGGCGTGGTGCACACCATGGAATCGGTCGGCATCCCTCCCAAGGAACTTGGCCTGCTCATCGCGCACGCCCTGGTGGGCACCTTCCTCGGTATTTTGCTCTCCTACGGATTCATCGGTCCCCTTGCCGGCCTGCTCGAGCAGAAGGTCAACGAATCGACCAAGCTCCTGCAGTGCATGCGCGTCACGATTCTCGCCAGCCTGAACGGATATGCGCCCGCGCTCGCGGTCGAATTCGGAAGAAAGGTGCTGAATTCCACGGAGCGCCCGACCTTCAGCGAACTTGAAGAACATGTCAAGAAAAGCAAGCAGAAGTAATCAGCCGGGCAGCCATGCATGAGTGATGATTCCCAACGTCCCATAGTCGTCAAGAGGGTCAAGAAAGGCGGCGGCGGACACCACGGCGGAGCATGGAAGATCGCCTATGCGGATTTCGTCACCGCCATGATGGCTTTTTTCCTGTTGATGTGGCTCCTGGGCTCGACGACCAGGGGAGACCTGAAGGGAATCGCCGAATATTTCAAAACCCCGCTCAGGGTTGCGCTTCAGGGTGGGGAAGGCAGCGGGGACAGTTCCAGCATCATCAAGGGCGGGGGGAAGGATCTCACCAAATCTTCCGGCCAGGTCAAGCAGGGCGAAATCCAGGAGCCGAAGAAAAAGATCAACCTGACCGACGCGAAGGCAGTGCTCGCGAAACAGGAAGAAGACAAGCTGAAGGCGCTGAAAGCGACGCTGGAAAAGGCGATCGATTCCAATCCGGAAATGCGCAAGTTCAAGAATCAGCTTCTCATCGACATCACCAGCGAAGGGCTGCGCATCCAGATCGTCGACGAGAAGAACCGCCCGATGTTCAACATCGGCAGCGCGGTGCTGCAACCTTATGCGAAGGACATTCTGGACGAGATCGGCAAAACGCTCAACGACGTGCCGAACAGGATCAGCCTATCCGGACACACCGACGCCACCCCCTACTCCGCAAAAGGATCCAACTACAGCAACTGGGAACTCTCGGCAGACCGGGCGAACGCCTCGCGGCGCGAACTCATCAAGGGCGGAATGGATTCGGACAAGGTGCTTCGCGTCGTGGGGCTTTCCTCGGCCGTGCTGTTCGACAAGCAGAACCCCTATGATCCCATCAACCGACGCATCAGCATCATCGTCATGAACAAGAAGACCGAGGATGCCATCACCCACGACGAAGGCGTGGTCAATGTCGGCAACCACACCGAAGTGACCCCGGAAACCCTTTCCGGTCAGAAGAAATAGCTCATTCTTCGGGAAGTTCGCGTTTCTGTGGAATTTCGCTGGCAAAGCCGAATTTGCGCAGGTCGGGAATTCGCATCGGATACAGCATCCCGTCCAGATGATCGCATTCGTGCTGCACCACTCTTGCATGAAAGCCCTGCACTTCCCGCTCGATGCGATTTCCGCATGCGTCTAATCCGCTGTAGCGGAGCCTGGAATGCCTCGGCACGAGCCCCCGCATGCCGGGGATGCTGAGACACCCTTCCCAGCCCTCTTCCATTTCCCCTTCCAGCGGGACGAGCACGGGATTGACGAGCACCGTGAGCGGGACGGGTTCCACGTCCGGATAACGGGGATTGGCGCAAACCTCGAACACCACGCCCCGCAGCCCCACTCCGATCTGCGGGGCGGCAAGTCCTGCTCCACTTTCCGCGCGCATGGTGTCGAGCATGTCCGAAACCAGCTCGTGCAGCTCCGGCGTATCGAATGTCTCCACTTCCGCCGCCTTCTCCCAAAGCAGCGGATTGCCCATCTTCAATACCGTCCTAATCGCCATCGATTTCAGCCAGGATTTCGATGATGCCGCCCACCTTCTCCATGGCGACCTGCAACACCGCGTTGACATCCTCGAGGTGGACTGCATGTTCGCTGTCCCCCCTTCCCGCAGCATGGTTCGCGACCACCGCGAGCGCGGCATAACAAAGTCCTGCCTCCCTCGCCAGGATCGCCTCCGGCATGCCGGTCATGCCGATCATGTCCGCCCCGTCCCGCTCCATCCGGTTGACTTCGGCTGCGGTCTCGAGCCTGGGACCCTGGGTCGCCGCATAGACCCCGCCGTCGATGGCGGGATGTCCGGCGAGTCTCGCAGCCTCCAGGCATTTTTTCCTGAGGGATGCGCAATAGGGTTCGGTGAAATCGGTATGCGTCACCGGTTTTTCCCGGTTGTCGAAAAAAGTCGATTTCCGCCCGTGGGTGTAATCGATGATCTGGTCCGGAACGGCGAGCGCACCCGGAACGAGATCCTTCCTGATTCCCCCGACCGATGCGATGGAAAGGACACGGTCCACGTTCTGGGAACCCAGCGCCCAGATATTGGCCCGGTAATTCACATCGTGAGGAGGAATGGTGTGCGCATAACCGTGACGGGCAAGAAAAACGACTTCATGCCCCCTGATTTTGCCGAAAGTGAGCGCACCGGAAGGATCCCCATAAGGCGTGCGCATGACCAGCCGCTTCGTGACTTCCAGATTGCCGAGCATGGTGAGGCCCGAGCCGCCTATGATTGCAAGCATTCAGTCGTCCTTCTTGGCATAGATTGCGGGCAGGTTTCTCCAGGCTCCGTGCACGTCCATGCCGAAACCGAAAACGTAGCGGTCCGGCAATGGCAGGCCGACGAAATCGGCGCGAATCGGCTTGGCTCGTCCGATATTCTTGTCGCAGAACACCGCGCTGTAAAATGCTTTCGCCCCTTCCGCCAGCACCCTTTCGCGGACTGCGGCCATGGTCTGCCCCTCGTCCAGGATGTCGTCGAGAACCAGCACCACCCTGCCGTTGACGTTTTCCCTCGGCAACACCCTCCAGTCCAGGCTTCCGCCGCTGGTGTTCTTGCCGTAGCGGCTGACATGGATGTAATCGAAGTCGAGTGGAAAATCCAGGAGCGGAAGAAGCTGGCCGGTGAACACTACCGCACCGCCCATGATGCTGAGGACGAGCGGATGCTCCTCGCGCAATTTTCCGCCGATTTCTCCGGCAAGCCGATTTACAGCGGCATCGATCTCCTCCTTCGAATGAACGAGTTCCGCATTTTCCAGGATAGCCCTGGCTTCTTCCGCGTTCAGCATGTCGATCTTGCCCTTCCGATGAGGTCTTCGCATCCTTCCCGCACTTCCGGATGCTTGAGGGCATAGGCAAGCGTCGCCTGGAGATAACCCAGCTTGCTTCCGCAATCGTAACGGGTTCCATGGAACTGGTAAGCGAGGATTTCCTCCTCGCCGATCAATGCGGCGATTGCGTCGGTGAGCTGGATTTCTCCGCCGGCGCCGGTCTGGATGTTTTTCAGATGATGGAAGATCCTCGGCGTGAGGATGTATCTTCCCACCACGGCAAGGGTCGATGGCGCATCCTTTGATTTCGGCTTTTCCACGATGCCGGAAATGGGCTGGGATCGATCCACCGAAACGGTATCGACTTTCACCACGCCGTAATGTTCGGTATCCTGGAGCGGAATGTCCTGCACGCCAAGGACGGAGGAATGACTCTTTTCATATACATCGATCATCTGGCCGATGGTGGGTCGCTCGGCATCAATGAGGTCGTCCGCGAGCAGCACCGCGAAGGGTTCGTCGCCGATGACGGGATCTGCGCACAGCACCGCATGTCCGAGTCCGAGCGCATCGGACTGGCGAACGAAGATGCAGTTGATGTTCTGTGGGATGAGGTTCCTCACCTCCTCGAGCAGCTTGTGCTTTCCCCGCGCTTCCAGCACGGACTCCAGTTCGTAATTCTTGTCGAAATGATCCTCGATCGCCCGCTTGTTCCTGCCCGTGATGAACACCATGTCGGTGATTCCGGCAGCGATCGCTTCTTCGACCGCATACTGGATGAGCGGCTTGTCGACGATCGGCAGCATTTCCTTCGGATTCGCCTTGGTTGCAGGCAGGAATCTGGTGCCCATTCCCGCGACTGGAAAGACCGCCTTGGTTATTTTTTTCATGTTTCCCCTTTACTGATCAATTCAAGGAAGGCGGGCTCTTCGAGCATCGGGATGCCGAGTTCGAGCCCCTTTTCGTATTTGCTGCCCGGATCCGCACCTGCGACCACGAAATCGGTTTTTTTCGATACGCTCCCCGTCACTTTTCCGCCAAGGGAAACGATTCTCTCCCTGGCCTCGTCCCTCGTGAGGGAGGAAAGCGTTCCTGTGAGCACGAAAGTCTTGTCCTTCACCGCATTCCCGGCTACTTCCACCCTGACGACCTCGGGCCAGCGTATTCCGGCCTCCAGCAGCTTTTCGATCACTTCGAGATTGTGATCCTCGCCGAAGAAGTCGATTATACTCTGTGCCACCACCGATCCGATATCCTGGACCGCAGTGAGTTCCTCGAAACTCGCCTGCCTGAGCGCCTCGATCGATCCGAAATGCAGCGCGAGTTCTCCTGCCGTGCTCTCCCCGACATGGCGGATGCCGAGGGAATAGATGAATCTGGAAAGCGTGGTGTTCCTGCTCGCTTCGATCGCCTTCATCAGGTTCTGAGCGGATTTTTCGCCCATCCTGTCGAGTTCGGCCAGCATCCTTTCGTCCAGCCTGTAAAGGTCTGCTGGGGTGCTCACCAGGTTCTTTTCCACCAGTTGCTCGACCAGCTTGTCGCCGAGCCCGTCGATCTCCATGGCGCGCCGGCTGGCGAAATGCAGGATCGCTTCCCTGCGCTGCGCGCTGCAGGAGAGTCCGCCCATGCATCTTGCCTGCGCTTCTCCGGGAAGCCTTCTGACATGCGAGCCGCAAACCGGGCAGGCCGAATATTTCGCGAGCAGATCGAATGGTTCTGTGCCTTGCGGCCTTTTTTCAGCAACGATCCCGACCACTTCCGGAATCACATCCCCCGCACGCCTCACGATGACGGTATCCCCGATCCGGACATCCTTGCGCTCGATCTCGTCCTGATTGTGCAGGGTGGCATTGGAGACGATCACCCCGCCCACCAACACCGGCTTCAGTCTCGCAACCGGAGTGAGCGCGCCGGTTCTGCCCACCTGCGCATCGATATCCAGCACCTCGGTCAGCGCTTCTTCCGCGGGAAACTTGTGGGCGATCGCGAATCGCGGCGCTCTCAGCACGAATCCCAGCCGCGCCTGGTCTTCGAGATCGTCGACCTTGTAGACCACCCCGTCGATTTCGAAAGGAAGCGATCTGCGCGCAGCCTGCATCCTCCCGAAATAGCCGAGCAATCCATCCAGTCCTTCTACCACCTCCCGGTAATCCGAAACCGGGATCTTCCAGCCTTCGACGATTTTCATGACTTCGCTGTGCCTGTTCCGGGGCGGATTTCCTTCCCATTCCGCGCCATAGGCGAAGAAGCTGAGGCGACGCCTCGCGGTGATCCTGGAATCGAGCTGTCGGAGCGAACCAGCAGCGGCATTCCTCGGGTTGGCGAATTCCTTTTCGCCTCTTGCGCGCTGCGCTGCGTTGAGCTTTTCGAAATCGGCTTTCAGCATCAGCACTTCGCCCCGCACTTCCAGCCTGTCCGGATATCCTGATCCGGACAGGCGAAGCGGAACCGAGCGGATGGTGCG
>JABEVD010000160.1 GCA_013044025.1 Burkholderiales bacterium | reverse complement strand
GCCGTAGCGCTGAAATCGCTGCTCTCGGACGAACCATTGCGGAAATCGATGGGGGGAGCTGCACGGGAAAGAGCAGTGAAGGAGTTCGGTGCCGAAAGGGTGAGTGCGCTGGTGCTTGCCGAATATGAAAGGTTTTGGCATGAACGGTGATCGTAAGTCGGTGTTGTCTTCAGTTTTTTTGTAGCCGGAAAGCAGACCGTTCAACGGATCCTTGACCATGTCGCGAAAAATGACCATAATTTAATCGATCTTTTCGGAAAAAGGGTCTCAAATGCTGGTTTCGATCAATGAGTTCAAGTCACATCTTTCCCGCTACGTCAGCGAGGCTCAAGCGGGCCAGTCGATCGAGCTTACTTCTCATCGCAAAGTGGTCGCGCGGCTCGTTGGCATCCCGCCTTCGGAAGGCGACGGCATATCCCGCCTGCTGACACAAGGCATCGCAACCTGGCAAGGCGGCAAACCCGTCGGCGCGGAACTGAGGCTTTCCGAACGCGGCAAGCCGGTATCCGCGCAGGTCATGGAAGATCGGGGATGATCCTGTATTGCGATACTTCGGCGTTGGTCAAACTCTACATCGTCGAGGCGGAAAGCGCAGAACTCAAGGCGCTTGTACTGGAAGCCGAGGCTGTAGCAGTCTGCCGAATTGCGTGGGCGGAAGCCCATGCCGCGCTGTCACGACGAGCGCGGGAAGTGCCCGAAGATGCTACGGTTGTCGAACTGGCGAAAAGCGCGCTGGCAAGCGACTGGCCGCACTTCGTGGTGCTGGATATCGATCAGGCATTGGTCGAACTCGCGGGAGAGTATGCAGATACGTTCGCCTTGCGCGGCTATGACAGCATACAGCTCGCCGCAGCTTTTGAGACGGGCCGGATTTCGCAGTCTCCCATTTTCTTCGCATGTATCGATACGCGCCTGAAAAAGGCCGCAAAACTGTTGGGGATGCTGTGTTCATGAGCCGCCGATACTGCTTCAGGAAAGAAAGCTCATGAAAATTCTGGTGACCGGGGCGAACGGCTTCGTCGGGCAGGTTCTTTGCAGGAGGCTCATTGATCAGGAATTTTCCGTAAAGGGTGCGGTGAGGAGCGAAAAGGCAAGCCTTCCTGCGGGCGTGGAAAAAATCCCCGTGGGTGAAATCGGCGCCTCCACCGTATGGAAAGATGTGCTCGAAGGGGTGGATTGCGTGATCCATCTGGCTGCGCGCGTCCATGTCATGCACGAAGAAAGACCTGACCCCATCGCGGAATTCAGGAAGGTGAACGTCGAGGGAACGAAAAGGCTTGCCGAAGCTGCAGCTAGGTCAGGAGTGAAGCGCTTCGTTTATGTCAGTTCGATCAAGGTGAACGGAGAGGGAACAACAGGCGCACCTTACACGGAAAGGGACCTGCCCGATCCGCAGGATCCCTACGGGATTTCGAAATGGGAAGCGGAAGAGGCGCTGCACGAAATTTCGAAAAATACCGGGCTGGAAGTCGCGATCGTAAGACCTCCGCTCGTCTACGGTCCCGGAGTGGGGGGGAATTTTCTCAGGATGCTCCGTCTCGTGGAAAAAGGAATCCCTCTGCCGCTTGCCTCGATCGAAAACCGCCGCAGCATGATTTACGTCGAGAATCTCGCCGATGCGCTGATTCTTTGCGCAACCCATCCGGATGCGGCAGGTGAAACCTTTCTCGTCAGCGACATTGAGACCGTCTCCACCCCGGAACTCATCAGGAGGCTCTCTCTTGGAATGAAGAAACGCGCAGCGATTTTGCCTTTTCCTCTTTCCCTTCTCGCCTTGCTCGGAAAAATCTCGGGAAAATCAGCCGAGATACAGAGGCTGACAGGATCGCTTGAAGTCGATGGGTCGAAAATGCGGAAAATGCTGGGATGGAAACCTCCCCGATCCCTCGATGATGGATTGGAAAAAACAGTAGACTGGTTCAGCAAAAACCGCTGAACTTGCCAAGCACAGTGCCCATCATTATACTGTCTTACATATTTCTTACTCCGGATTCACCATGGAAACCACGAAGCTCTCCAGCAAGGGGCAGGTGATTGTGCCCAAGCATATTCGGGCAGCGCACCAGTGGCTCCCCGGGGTTGAATTTGTGGTCGAAGACACGCCAGAAGGCGTATTGCTGCGGCCCTTGAAACCCTTCAGGCCCACCCGGATCGAAGAGGTTCTCGGCTGCACCGGTTACAAAGGTGCCGTAAAGACGCTCGAAGATATGGATGCCGCCATTTCAAAGGGAGTCAAGGCCACTCATGATCGCAGTTGACACCAATGTCGTCGTTCGCCTGCTCACCCGAGACGACCCGATTCAGGCCGATCGCGCAGCCGCCCTGTTCGAACGTAAAAAAGTGTACATTTGCAAAACCGTATTGCTCGAAACCGAATGGGTGTTGCGCTTCAGTTACGGTCTGGAAAACCTCGTCATATTGAAGGCGCTGACCAATGTATTGGGTCTGCCCAATGTCACCGTCGAAGACAACCCTGTGGTGGTGCAGGCTCTGTCGCTTTTCGAGTCCGGCATGGATTTTGCCGATGCCCTGCATCTTGCTTCAAGCAAAAGTGCCATCCAGTTTGCCACGTTCGACGAACGCCTGAAGAAACGGGCTGGCAATTTCAACCGTCAGGTGATTCTGGCATAGCCTGATGTTGAGCCTTTTGTTCGAGCAACTGATCCCCTTCGGCATTTCCATGATTGCCCTTGTTTTCCTGACCAAAGGAAAAATGATTCACATCGCGCTCGACCAGCCCAACGAAAGATCGCTTCATAAGACGCCCGTTCCGAGGACCGGAGGGGTCGGCATTCTATGCGGCATGCTCGCTGGATGGAGCGTGTTCCTTCACCCGGGTTGGCCGATTCTGGCAGGGATGCTGTTGCTCGTCGCCATTTCCTTTCTGGACGATCTCTTCGACCTGCCGGTCCTTGCCCGGTTCGGCGTGCATTTCGTATCTGCCGGCCTTTTTGCCGTCCCCATCCTCGCGCCTTCCATAGGCTGGTTCTGGGCAGGCGTTTCCATGATCTTCATCGTCTGGATGATAAACCTGTATAATTTCATGGACGGCTCGGATGGCCTCGCCGGAGGAATGGCCTTCTTCGGTTTTCTTTTTTATGCCATTGCCGCCTGGATTCGAAATTCCCCGGATTTTGCCCTGCTTAACATGACCGTGACGATGAGCGCCTGCGCTTTCCTGTTCTTCAACTTTCATCCCGCGAAGATTTTCATGGGCGATTCCGGTTCGATTCCACTCGGATTTCTTTCCGCGGCATTCGGCCTGACCGGATGGATCCGCGAACTCTGGCCCCTCTGGTTTCCGCTGCTGGTTTTTTCTCCTTTCATCGTCGATGCGACGG
>JABEVD010000022.1 GCA_013044025.1 Burkholderiales bacterium | reverse complement strand
GTGAATCAGGCGGTGATCCAGATGGACGAAGTGACGCAGCAGAATGCGGCGCTCGTCGAGGAGGCGGCCGCAGCCGCCGAATCTCTGGAAGAGCAGGCGGAAAAGCTTTCGAGTTCGGTTGCCTTTTTCAGGATCGAGGAGGACTGAGGGTCATTTCGACTCGAGTGTCTTCGCTCGGGAATCGGCATATTTCACGCACTGCAGCAGGGAAGCTCTTTGCTGGTTTGCCGGATCCTGCTCCAGGGTACAGGAGCATTTGCAGGAAGAGGCGCGGAAACAGGCTTCCATGTGCTTGCCGTTGCAGGCAGCTTCATACTTCTCGCAACGACTGTTGCAAAAATGCGCGATCCTCTGGATCTTTGCCTGTTCGATCAGCAGCTTCTGCTTGTCCACCACTTTCTGGGTGGCCACTGCCCAGCCCATCAGGACGCATCCGACCAGAAAAAACACGCTCACCAGCCATCTGAATTTCGAGAAGGATTTCGCGAGCATCCCACGCCACGACAGATCGCCGATCTCGAATTTCAGCAGCCCGCTTTTCCCGGATTTCGCATGCAGCCTGTCGCATGCGTCGATGCATTCCCCGCAATCCACGCAGGTGTCGGTTACGGTGATCCGCGTGGGCTGGATGTCGGTGATGCAGGAGGCTGCGCAATAATTGCATTTGGTGCAGGCGTCCGATCTCGATTCGTCGTAGCTTACCCTGAGCGCCTCTTTGGGCCTGAACAGCCTCAGGCCCACCCGGTAAAGGCATGGGTAGTCGCAATAGAGATAGCGAACCGTCGCAATGTCGATGAAGATCAGGAAGGACGTGATGAAATACATCGCGATCATGCTCGGCTGGCGTTCGGAAGATCCGGTGACAAAGGCCCACATGTCCGCCCGGGTGTAGAAGAACATCAGGAAGATGCAGCCCAGCACGAGCGATGCGGCGGTGAAGGCGAGTCCCAGCATCAGCCAGTTCAAGATGCGGTTTTTGGATTGGGCAACCACCAGCCCCTTGCCATGCACCCGCACGTCTGCACGTTTGCCGAGCAGCCTGTGGGTGAGCCCGTTCGCCATTTCGGAAAACAGGTTCTGCGGGCAGGCCCAGCCGCAGAAAACCGACCCGATGGTCATGTAGGTGAGAATGGGGGCGGTGGCGAAAACGATGGCGAGACCGAACAGGAAGGGATAGTTCGACCAGGGAACCTGGCGGTCCAGAATGAAGAAGCTCGCGGTGGCGAAATCGATCCTGAACAGCCCGGTCAGAGGGATCAGTGAAATCAGCAACAGCGCTCCGAACTGGGTCGCCCTTCTCTTCCAGTGATACTGGTGGATCTTCATGCTTCGTCCCTGATGGATCTGGATCGCATCACATTACAGAACAATCAGGGACGAGTACAGATACAATTCCATACAGATCGTCTACACTGTACTGGCATGAGGACCATGACAGTTGGCGTGATTCAGCGATCGGTTTGCGGGCCGTAACCGTTGTAATAAGTGGTCGGCCCGTAAGTGATCGTGACGGGAGGGGCGACGACCACGGGTGGGCGTACTGCGACCACTGGTGGCGATACGATCACGGGAGGCGGGGGCTGGACCACGTATGCGGGCGGATAGACCGGCACAGGGAAGAACAGTCCGCCGAACCACCCGTCTCCGTCCCATCCTTCGCCCCCCCATCCATCACCTCGCCAGCCTTCTCCTCCACGCCAGCCATAACCGCGCCATCCCTCGCCACGCCAGCCACCGCCGCGCCAGCCTTCTCCCCCGCGCCAGCCGCCACCGCCATGCCACCCACCACCTCCACCATGCCAGCCACCGCCACCGCCATGCCAGCCTCCGTGATCGGCTTGCGCGACTCCTGCGACCGAAATCATGAGGATGAAAATCAGCTTTTTCATGAAAAATCTCCATTCCCTTTTCATGATTGGATCGCAAGCGCGGCTTAAAGTTCTGAATCGAACACTTCGGCATTATTCATGGATTTGCTTTCCTATCTGTTTTTCGAACGATTGACGCCGCCCAGCGGAAGATTCACGGGGCGACTTCCATCTTTCCGATCGTCTGGAAGAGGGATGGGGCGAATTTCCCTGCGAGGATTTCGCTTTCTCAACATTTCCATATTGCCTGCATGATGGAACGAATCCCAGGATCAATGACAGTTTCGCGAAGAAAGTTTCAGGGGAGGATTTTGCAGTCGAAAAGGCCTGCGCGCACGGCGGAGGCGATCTTCCTGCGCGTCTCGTCCGTGGAGAGCATTTTTTCCTCCTTGCGGTTGACGATGACGCCGGCCTCCAGAAGCGCAGCGGGCTGGGTTGCGGTCTTCAGCACCACGAGGTTGTCGAACCAGTAGACCCCGTGTTTTTCGTCCGCCCATTCCCGTCCTTCACCAAGAACCTTGTCCGCATGGTAAGTGGAAGGGGCAAATCCAGCTTTCATCAGTCTTGCGCCGATGGCCGATGCGCATTCCAGGCTCTTTTCAGGATATGGATTTTTTCTGGAGACGAAAAGGCTGAATCCGGAGAACTGGTCGGCATAATTTTCCTTTTTGCCGTGCCATTCCCAGGTGCTGAAATATTCATCTTTAGACGAATCGTGATGGATGGAAAGATAGAATTTCGCTCCCTTTGCATGCGGCGTTCTTGCATGGAGGTCGTCCATTTTTCCGTCGATTCCGATCAGGATGGGGGTTGCTCCCTCCCGGCGCAGTTCCTGAGCTACGACCCTTGCAAGGGTCGAATTGAATTCGAATTCGCTCACTCCACGCGAACTGGTTGCGCCCGGATGAAGTTTCGAATGTCCGACATCGACGGCGATTCTCGTTCCGGAGCAGGCGGCGAGGAGGAGCGCCGTGATCAGAATGGAGCGCTTCATATTTCTTCGTCAGGATGCGAAGCCACAATATGCCCCATCGTGAAATTCAGGTCAAACGGCGTAAGGAATCCGTATCTTTCCCCGACGAAGGGTTGCGCAGGAAATGGAAGCGAAATTTCATTTGGAGAGGAGATAAAAATGTCGAAGTCATGCAGTACACAAGGTTGCGGGTGCGCAGGGAAAAGGTTGGCCATGTTCGCCATGATCGCACTGGCATTAGCCGTTTCGGCCATTCTGTATTTCAGGTGAAGGGGGTGTCATGTCGATGATCTGCAGGATGAACGCGTGCAGGGAGCAAAAGGGAATGTGTATCCACGACAGAATGTTGATGATGACTTTCGTTTTCGTGGCAATTTTGGCCGGAGCGAT
>JABEVD010000021.1 GCA_013044025.1 Burkholderiales bacterium | reverse complement strand
CCGGAAAGAGTTTGCTCGATGCGCTGCGTTCCGTGGCCGACCGGTTTCAGGTCGATATTTCCGCAGGATGGGCAGGATTGAACCAGATCCTCGGTGTAGCCGCAATAATGGCAGCGCAGCTTTCTATCCCTGAGGTGGAGCACGAGACGACCGGAGCATCGACTGCAGGTCGGTGACCAGGAACAACCGGAACAGATGAGCGCGGGCGAGTAACCGCGCCGGTTGACGAAAAGAAGGCTCTGTTCGCGACGATCCAGGCGCGCTGCAATCGCCTCCGCAAGCGGGGCGGAAATCGTGTGGGGAGTGGGATATCTGCGCAGATCCACGAGCCGGATGGAAGGAAGCAGGGCGGCGGCCCGGGATTTCATCGCGAGATAGCCGTAACGTCCGGATTTCGCCTTGTGGTAGCTTTCGAGCGAAGGGGTGGCCGAGCCAAGTATGATCGGGATGGAGAGTTGCCTCGCTCTGAAAATGGCGAGATCCCTGGCAGAATAACGCAACCCTTCCTGTTGCTTGAAGGAAGGATCGTGCTCTTCGTCAACGACGATGAGGCCCGGATTGGCCAGCGGCGCGAAAGCCGCCAGCCTGGTGCCGAGAACGATCCTCGCGAGGCCTGTCTGCGCCTGAAGCCAGCATTGCGTGCGTTCCCCGTCTGCAAGACCGGAGTGAAGGCTCACCAATGGTGAATGCGGAAAACGGCTCCTTATCAGGTTTTCCAGCATCGGTGTGAGGCCGATTTCCGGGACGAGGAAAAGAACCTGGCGGCCCTCCTTCAGCACCTTTTCCATCACCCTGAGATACACTTCGGATTTTCCGCTTCCGGTGATGCCATGAAGCAGCCATGGCCGATAGCCGTCTGGATTTCCCAGAATGGTCTGTACGGCCTGGCTCTGTTCCGGCCCGAGGTCAGGTGCCTTGGAAACGGAGAAGGGTAACTCCACTTCCTCCACAAACCCTCTTTCCTTCATTCTGGAAAGGGTATCGGCAGGAAAGGATTTCCGGATGGCGACATCATCCAGCGATCCTGCCTGCATAAGATGCTCGCGCAGCGCAATGAGGTTCTTTCCCGATAGTCTGGCAAGCTTTCCGGATTCGGTGAGCGCATAGCTCCTGTTGCGAGCCTGAACCAGTTCCCGGTCCGTCTTCAGCCAGGAAGGCAATGCATTCAGCACCACCTGACCGATCGGATGATGGTAATAGCGGCTGCAGAAGGAGAAAAGGGCGAGGAGGTCTGCATTCAGCGGCGGGATGTCGCGGCAAATCCTGATCGCCGACTTGAGCAATTCTTCAGGAAATTCCGAGGAAGAAATGCATTCCATGACAACGCCGGTCACGACCTTCTTTCCGAATGGAACGCGGACCCTCAGCCCGACCGGATCCGGGTCGCCCGGAATGATCAGGTAATCGAAAAGACGGAAAACCGGAACGTCGATTGCGACCCGGATTACCCTCGAAGTGGGGACGGATTCCATCTCTGGATAGAAAGGGGCTCGGCAGGAGCCCGCTTCATCATTGGGAAGAGACTTCGTGATACTTGCGGCTGGAAGAATGCACCGTTTCGATCAGGATGCGCGCATTTTCCGGATCGGTGTATTGGGAGATGCCGTGACCGAGATTGAAAACATGTCCGCTGCCATGTCCATAGCTTTCGAGAACTTTCTCCGCTTCGGTAACGATCCGCTCCGGGGTGCCGAAAAGCACCAGCGGATCCAGATTTCCCTGGAGAGCCACCTTGTCCCCGACCAGCTTGCGCGCCTGTCCGATGTCGATGGTCCAGTCGAGGCCAAGCGCGTCGCATCCGATCGCAGCCATCTGCTCGATCCAGAGTCCGCCCCCCTTGGTGAAAACGATGCTGGGAATTTTGACTCCGTCGTATTCCTTGTGCAGTCCGGACACGATTTTCTCGATGTATGCGAGCGAGAATTCCCGGTAAGCGGAATGGGAAAGAGCGCCTCCCCAGGAATCGAAGATCATCACGGCCTGCGCGCCGCTTTCGATCTGCGCATTCAGATAGGCGGTGATGGCCTGCGCATTGATTTCCAGGATGTGATGCAGCAGTTCCGGGCGGCTGTAGAGCATGATCTTGGTCTGCAGGAAGTCGCTGCTGCTTCCGCCTTCGACCATGTAGCAGGCGAGCGTGAAGGGGCTTCCCGAAAAACCGATCAGCGGGACGGAATTGGCGAGCGATTTGCGGATCTGCGCGACCGCATCCATGACGTAACCCAGATGGTCTCTCGGATCGGGGACAGTCAGGTTCTTGATTTCCCATTCGTTGCGAAGGGGGCGCTCGAATTTCGGCCCTTCCCCTTCAGCGAAATAGAGTCCGAGACCCATCGCATCCGGCACCGTGAGGATATCCGAAAACAGGATAGCAGCGTCGAGCGGGAAACGCGCGAGCGGCTGCAGCGTCACTTCCGTTGCAAGATCGGGGTTCTTGCAAAGAGAAAGGAAGCTTCCGGCCCGCGATCTGGTCTGATTGTATTCGGGCAGGTAGCGACCCGCCTGGCGCATCATCCATACCGGGGTATATTCGACCGGCTGACGAAGCAGCGCACGGAGAAAGGTATCATTCTTGAGTTGAGACATCGGTGCTCCTGTCAGCGCGGAAGATCGGAATGGCCCATCAGGAACTCGTCCACGGAACGGGCTGCCTGACGGCCTTCGCGTATGGCCCAGACCACAAGGGACTGACCGCGGCGCATGTCGCCGGCGGTAAAGACCTTGTCGATGGAAGTTCTGTAATTTCTGGTGTCCGCGCCGACATTGCCGCGCTGATCGAGATGGACGCCAAGTTCTTCCAGCATTCCCTTGTGAACCGGGTGCAGATAGCCCATCGCCAGCAGCACGAGGTCCGCATTCAGTTCGAATTCCGAATCGGGGACTTCGGTCATTTTCATTTCCGCAAGGTTCCATTCGACTCGCACGCAATGCAGTTTTTCCACGCGGCCGTTCGAGCCGGAGAAGCGTTTGGTGACCACGCTCCATTCGCGGGTACAGCCTTCCTCCTGGGAACTGGAAGTGCGCAATTTGAGCGGCCAGTTGGGCCAGGTGAGCGGCTTGTTTTCGGACTCGGGCGGCATCGGCATCACTTCCAGCTGGGTGACCGAAGCTGCGCCGTGACGAATGGAAGTGCCGACGCAATCGGAACCGGTGTCGCCGCCCCCGATCACCACGACATGCTTGCCGGTCGCCGTGATCTGGTTTCCGACCTGGTCTCCGGCATTGACCTTGTTCTGTGGAATGAGGAAATCGAGCGCGAAATGCACTCCGTCGAGTTCACGTCCGGGAATGTTGAGATTGCGCGGCGCTTCGCTTCCACCGGTGAGGACGACTGCATCGTAATCCTTCAACAGGTCGCATGCAGGAATGTCGGAGCCGATGTGCGCGTTCACCCTGAATTCCACGCCTTCCGCCTTCATCTGTTCCATGCGGCGATCGATGAGATGCTTCTCCATCTTGAAGTCCGGAATTCCGTAACGGAGCAATCCTCCGATCCGGTCGTTCTTCTCGAAAAGAGTCACGGCGTGACCCGCCCTCGCGAGCTGTTGCGAACAGGCGAGACCTGCAGGACCCGAGCCCACTACCGCGACTTTTCTGCCGGTCTTCACTGCCGCGATTTGCGGCTTTACCCAGCCCTCTTCCCAAGCCCTGTCGATGATCGCGTGTTCGATCGATTTGATTGCGACCGCGGTATCGTTGAAGTTGAGCGTACAGGCCGCTTCGCAAGGTGCGGGGCAGATCCTTCCGGTGAACTCCGGGAAGTTGTTGGTCGAATGAAGCACCTCGATCGCTTCCTGCCAGCGATTGCGGTAAACCAGGTCGTTCCAGTCAGGAATGATGTTGTTGACCGGGCATCCGGAATGACAGAAAGGGATGCCGCAGTCCATGCAGCGGGCGCCCTGCTGCCTCAGTTCTGCTTCGGGAAGAGCGGATACGAACTCGCGAAAATGGCGAATCCGCACCTCGACAGGTTCGGCCGATTCGTAGGCACGTTCGATTTCCATGAATCCAGTTGGCTTGCCCATTACACAGACTCCAGTTCGGACTTTTTCGATTTCATTTCAGCAAGTGCTCGCTTGTATTCGATCGGCATTACCTTGACGAACTTCGGCAGATAAGCGGACCAGTTGTCGAGGATGGTCTTTGCCCTGGTGCTTCCAGTGTATTTCAGGTGGTTTCCGATCAGATAGCGCAAGCGGTTCACGTCGCTCTGCGAGAGATGATCGACGCTGACCTTGCCGTGGGATTCGAGTTCTCCCCTTTCGGTTGCATCCAGGCCGGATTCCTCCTCGGGAACCGGTTCGAGTTCGACCATCGCCATGTTGCAGCGATCCGGGAAATCCCCGGCTTCATCCAGGACATAGGCGATCCCGCCGCTCATGCCGGCGGCGAAATTGCGACCTGTCGGGCCCAGCACCACGACCACCCCGCCAGTCATGTATTCGCAACCGTGGTCGCCCACTCCCTCGACGACGGTCGTGCAGCCGGAATTTCTGACCGCGAAGCGCTCGCCCGCCACTCCCCTGAAATAGGCTTCACCGGAAATCGCCCCGTAAAGCAGGGTGTTGCCGACGATGATGTTTTCTTCCGGAACGATGGGACATTGCGCATCCGGATAAATGATGATTTTTCCTCCGGAAAGCCCTTTACCGACATAATCGTTCCCATCCCCTTCGAGTTCGAAGGTGATGCCGGAGGCGAGGAATGCGCCGAAGCTCTGTCCTGCCGTGCCCTTGAACCTGACATGGATCGTGTCGTCGGCAAGACCGGCATGGCCGTAACGCTTGGCCACTTCTCCGGAGAGCATGGCTCCTGCAGTACGGTTCACGTTGCAGATCGCGCTATCGATTCGCACCTTCCTGCCTTCTTCGAGCGCAGCGGAAGCTTCCGAGATCAGTTTGTGGTCGAGCGCCTTGTCGATTCCGTGATCCTGCACTTCGGTGTGACGCCTTGCGACTTCGGAAGGCATGTCGGGCTGATGGAGAATGCGGGAGAGGTCGAGCCCCTTCGCTTTCCAGTGGTCCACCGCGCGGCGCACATCGAGCAGGTCGGTCCTGCCGATGAGATCGTCGAATTTTCTGATGCCCATTTTGGCCATGTATTCGCGAACTTCTTCGGCCACGAAGAAGAAGTAGTTCACGACATGTTCAGGCTGCCCGGTGAATTTCTTGCGCAGGTTCTCGTCCTGCGTGGCGACTCCGACAGGACAGGTGTTGAGGTGGCATTTCCTCATCATGATGCAGCCTTCGACGACCAGGGGCGCAGTGGCGAAGCCGAATTCGTCCGCGCCGAGCAGCGCGCCGATCAGCACATCCCGACCGGTCCTCATCTGGCCGTCCACCTGGAGCGCGACGCGTCCTCTCAGACGGTTGAGGACGAGCGTTTGCTGGGTTTCGGAGAGGCCGAGCTCCCAGACGGAGCCGGCATGCTTCACCGAACTCAACGGGCTCGCCCCGGTTCCGCCGTCGGCTCCGGAAATGGTGATGTGATCCGCCTTCGCCTTGGCCACCCCCGCTGCCACGGTTCCGACGCCGACCTCGGAAACCAGCTTCACGCTGACGCTGGCTGCAGGATTCACGTTCTTGAGGTCGTGAATCAGTTGGGCGAGGTCCTCGATCGAGTAGATGTCGTGGTGGGGCGGCGGAGAAATGAGGCCGACTCCTGGAACGGAATGTCTGAGCTTTGCGATGTATTCGCTGACCTTGTGCCCGGGAAGCTGTCCGCCTTCGCCAGGTTTTGCTCCCTGCGCCATCTTGATCTGCAGCTGGTCCGCATTCACGAGATATTCTGCGCTCACGCCGAAACGGCCGGCAGCGACCTGCTTGATCGCCGAGCGCATCGAGTCTCCATTGGGCAGGGGCTTGAACCTGACCGGGTCTTCTCCGCCCTCGCCGGTGTTGGATTTTCCGCCCAGGCGGTTCATCGCGATTGCAAGGGTCGAGTGCGCTTCCCTGGAAATGGATCCGAGAGACATTGCACCGGTTGCGAAACGCTTGACGATATCCTTCGCCGGCTCGACTTCCTCGAGCGGAATCGGGTTTTCAGCCTGTCTGATTTCGAACAGGCCGCGCAGCGTCATCAGTTGCTCGCTCTGATCGTTGATGAGCTTGGCGAATTCGCGGTAGGTGCTGTAGCTGCCGGAGCGGGTGGCATGCTGGAGCTTCGAAATGGTTTCCGAGTTCCACATGTGGGCTTCGCCGCGGATCCGGTGCGCATATTCTCCACCCACGTCGAGCGCATTGCTGTAGATCGGCGCATTCCCGAACGCGATGCGGTGCACGGAGGCGGCTTCCTCTGCTATTTCGGCGATTCCTGCACCTTCCACTCTGCTGGAAGTGCCCGGGAAATAGCGATCGATGAAAGAGGATGAAAGACCGATCGCCTCGAAAATCTGCGCGCCGCAATAGGATTGATAGGTCGAGATGCCCATCTTGGACATGACTTTCAGCAGTCCTTTCGAAACCGCCTTCACGAAACGCTTTTTCGCCTCATAAGGGGAAAGATCGTTCGGGAGCAGTTCGGTCATGTTCTCGATGGTCTCGAACGCGAGCCAGGGATGAATCGCTTCCGCGCCGTATCCTGCGAGAAGCGCGAAGTGATGCACTTCCCTGGCCGATCCGGTGTCGACCACCAGCCCGGTGCTGGTTCTGAGTCCGTTCTTCACCAGGTGATGGTGAACTGCGGAAGTGGCGAGCAATGCGGGGATCGGTATGCATTTCCCGGAAACGTTCCTGTCGGATAGCACCAGGATCGTGACGCCTTCCCGAACGGTTTTTTCAGCCAGCTCGCACAGCGAGGAAATGGCCGATTCCATGCCGGCCGCTCCTTCCGTTGCCGGATAGCAGATGTCCAGCACTCGGGAGGTGAATTTTCCGCTGCTCAGTTCTCCGATGTGGAGAATTTTCGCGATTTCTGAATCGGAAAGCAGGGGTTGGCTGACTTCGAGCCTGGGTTGTGGCTCGGTCACTTCGATTCCCAGCAGGTTGGGCTTCGGTCCGATGAAGGAAACCAGGGACATGACGATTTCTTCGCGGATCGGATCGATCGGCGGATTCGTCACCTGCGCGAAAAGCTGCTTGAAGTAGTGGTAAAGCGGCTTCAGCTTGTTGGACATCACCGCGGGCGGCGAATCGTTGCCCATGGAACCGGTGGCTTCCTGAGCGCTCGCGGCCATCGGCTGGATCAGGAACTTGATGTCTTCCTGCGAATAATTGAATGCCTGCTGTCTGTCCAGAAGCGATGCTGCATACTGGACATCGCGGGCGGCATCCGGAAGTTCGGAAAGATGGAACCTGGAGCGGTCGATCCATTCGCGGTAGGGCTTGGCGGAAGAAAGCGAATGCTTCAGCTCGGCGTCGTCGATGATCCTTCCCTGTTCCATGTCGATGAGGAACATCTTGCCGGGCTGAAGTCGCCACTTCTTCACGATCTTGTGCTGCGGAATATCCAGAACGCCCATTTCGGAGGCCATCACCACCAGATCGTCGTCGGTGATGAGGTAGCGTGCGGGGCGCAAGCCGTTCCTGTCCAGCGTGGCGCCGATCTGTCTGCCATCGGTAAATGCGACCGCTGCGGGACCGTCCCATGGTTCCATGAGCGCCGCATGATATTCGTAAAAGGCGCGCTTTTCCTCGTCCATGAGCGGATTTCCTGCCCATGCTTCCGGAATCAGCATCATCATCGCGTGAGCGAGCGGATAGCCACCTGCGACGAGGAGTTCGAGCGCATTGTCGAAGCAGGCTGAATCGGACTGTCCTTCGACGATGAGCGGCCAGATCCTTTCGAGATCGCCCTTCAGGACCGGAGAGGACATTGCCTCGTGACGCGCGGTCATCCAGTTCACATTGCCGCGCATGGTGTTGATTTCGCCGTTGTGCGCGATCATCCTGAACGGATGGGCAAGATCCCAGGTCGGGAAAGTATTGGTGGAAAAGCGCTGATGCACCAGTGCGAGCGCGGAAACCACCTTCTCGTCGGCGAGATCGAGGTAGTATTCGCCGACCTGATCCGCCAGCAACATGCCCTTGTACACGATGGTGCGGGAAGACAGCGAAGGAATGTAGAAACCTTCGTCGAATCCGGCTTTCCTCACCGCATGTTCGATGCTCTTCCGGATGACGAAAAGGCTTCTTTCGAAGCTTTCAGCATCCTTCGCGCCGATGAATACCTGGCGAATGGACGGCTCGGAATGCTTCACGCTCTCGCCGAGATTGGCATTGAAGGTGGGAACGTCGCGACAGCCGAGGAGCTTCAAACCTTCCGCCTCGACATGCGTGGCGATGATCTGTTCGCAACCCGAACGCTTCGCTCCGTCCTGAGGCAGGAAGATCATGCCGACCCCGTATTCCCCGGGAGCCGGCAGTTCGAATCCAAGCTGCGACCTGAAAAATTGATCCGGGATCTGGATCAGGATTCCCGCACCGTCTCCCGCGAGCGGGTCGGCGCCGGTGGCGCCACGATGGGTGAGATTCTTCAGGATTTGCAGACCCTGGGCGATAATGTCGTGACTTTTCGCGCCCCTGATGTGTGCGATAAACCCGACTCCGCAAGCGTCATGCTCGAAACCCGGATCATATAAACCCTGCCTCTCCGGCAACGTCAAGTGGCTCAAGTTTTACCTCTTATCGATTTTGGCAATGTGAAGGCAGCCGCCCCAATGGCGCTGCCAAATCCCGCTTACTCAAGGGAAAGTTTCCGCTTTTACTCCGTCCGAAACCATCCGGCAACCTGACGGTCAGGAAGGGATTTCTTCGACAGCGAAAAGGCGTCTGTGTTCGCGGATCGCGTAGCGATCGGTCATTCCGGCGATGTAGTCTGCCGTGATGCGCATGGCGTCCCCCCCGGATTCCGCCTTTTCCCTGAATTGGGAGGGAAGCATGCGGATGTCGGATGTGAATGCCTGGAAAAGGTCGGTGATGATTCGCTTCGCCTTGGCGCTCATCCTCGTCACCTTGTAGTGCTGGTAGAGATGGTTGCGCAGGAACTGCTTGAGTTCGAGCTGTGCCTGCTGCATTTCCGGGCTGAAGGAGAGAATTCTCGGGGATTTGCGGATGTCCTCGATGTCCCGTGGGGAGTGTTTCCCGATGTTGTTCAGCGTTTCCCGGGTGAGATCGATGATCTGGCTGTTGATCATGCGACGTATGGTTTCGTGAATCAGCCTTCTGCCTGACAATTCCGGATAATCGGCGCGGGCGCAGGCAATGTGTCTTGAAATGATGGGAATGCCTGAAATCTGTTCGATGGTGATGAGGCCGGAGCGGAGTCCGTCGTCGACATCGTGGTTGTTGTAGGCGATCTCGTCGGCAAGATTCGCAAGCTGGGCTTCGAGCCCAGGCTGCTCTCCGCGCAGAAAACGCTCTCCGAGTGTCCCCAGCTCGGCGGCATTCTTTCTGGAGCAATGCTTGAGGATCCCTTCCCTGGTTTCGAAGGTGAGATTCAGTCCGTCGAATGCGCCGTATCGCTCTTCCAGAAGATCCACCACGCGCAGGGACTGCAGGTTGTGTTCGAAGCCGCCGTGTTCCTTCATGCATTCGTTGAGCGCATCCTGACCGGCATGACCGAAAGGAGTGTGACCGAGATCATGGGCGAGCGAAATGGCTTCGGTGAGATCCTCGTGGAGTTTGAGACTTCTGGCGATCGATCTTGCAATCTGGGCGACTTCGATGCTGTGCGTGAGCCGGGTCCGGAAAAGATCCCCTTCGTGATTGACGAACACCTGGGTCTTGTATTCCAGGCGACGGAATGCGGAAGAATGGATGATGCGGTCCCGATCGCGCTGGAATTCGCTTCTTCCTTCCGGGGCTGCTTCCGGGATCTGCCTTCCCCGGCTGGATTCCGGATGGGCAGCGTAAGGAGCGAGCTCAGTCATGGACAGAACGGATGGCCCCGACGATTTCATCGCTGGAAATGCCGGAGCGGATGGATGCCTTGCCGATGGAGTCGAGCAATATGAAGCGGATCCTGCCTTCTTCCACTTTCTTGTCGAGCGCCATCAGATCGAGATAGGTATCCGCTTCGAGGTCGGGCGCTGCGGTGGGGAGGCCGGCCTTTTTCATGATGTTCCGGATCCTTTCCACATCGCTTTCTTCGATCAGGCCCAGCCTTTGCGAAAGGGAAGCCGCGATCACGGTGCCGGCTGCGACCGCCTCTCCATGCAGCCAGTTTCCATATCCCATCGCATTTTCGATGGCGTGTCCGAAAGTGTGTCCCAGATTGAGCAGGGCGCGTTCGCCGGTTTCCCTCTCGTCCCTTGCGACGACTTCCGCCTTGTTCTGGCAGGATCTCCGGATGGCTTGTGCGAGCGCTTCCTGGTCGCGCGCCATCAGCCTTTCCATGTTTTCTTCCAGCCATTCGAAAAAGGGCAGGTCGCGAATCAGCCCGTACTTGATCACTTCCGCGATTCCGGAAGAAAGCTCACGGTCTGAAAGCGTGTCCAGGGTTCGAGTATCCGCGAAAACCGCCCTGGGCTGGTAGAACGCGCCGATCATGTTCTTGCCGAGCGGGTGATTGATACCGGTCTTGCCGCCGACGGATGAGTCCACCTGGGAAAGCAGCGTCGTGGGAACCTGGACGAAAGGAACGCCGCGGAGATAGGTGGCCGCTGCAAATCCGGAAAGATCCCCGATCACCCCTCCCCCCAGGGCGACGATGGTCGTGTTCCTTTCGCAGCGGTTCTCGAGCAGCGCATCATAGATCCGGTTGAGCGTCTGCCAGTCCTTGAATTTTTCACCGTCTTCGAGAATCACTGAAATGGGCTGGATTCCGATGGATTCCAGGGTGCTTTTCAGCATTTCAAGATAGAGCGGGGCGACAGTGGTGTTGGTGACGATCGCGGCCTTCTTCTGGCCGAATGCCGGCGCGAAGAGATCTGCATTTTTCAGGATCTCTTCGCCGATGTGGATCGGATAGCTGCGGCGCTCCAGTTCGACGGTAAGAGTCAGCATTTTTTCCGTGTTTCGAGTTTCTGCAGGATCTGGTTGACGAGAAAGCGTACATTCTGACGACTGGTGTCGACGATGAGGTCGGCTACTTCACGATACAGCGGATCGCGAATTTCGTAAAGCTCCGCGAGCTTTGCCTGGGGATTTCCGGTTTGCAGCAATGGGCGGTTCCTGTCGTGTCTTGTCCTCGCCCAGAGCTCGTTCACGGTCGCCCTTAGATAGATGACCGTACCATTTTCTTTGAGCAATTGCCGGTTTTCCGCGGAAAGCACAGCGCCGCCACCCGTGGCGAGCACGATGTTTTCCTGGCGAACCAGCTCCTGGATTGCTGCCGTTTCTCTCGCCCTGAAGCCGGCTTCCCCTTCCACTTCGAAGATGTAGGGGATGGATACGCCGGTCTTGCACTTGATCTCGAGGTCGGAATCGTGGAATTCCTTTCCGGTTTGTTTCGCGATCAACTTGCCCACGGTCGTTTTGCCTGCACCCATCAGGCCGACGAGGTAGATATTGTTTTCTTTCATGAAATGCAAAGCGCCGGCTGCGCCGGCGCGGCTTAGCGAAGATTGAGGCTGTTCTGCAGCACCTTCGGCGAGACGAAAATCAGCAGTTCGCTCTTCTGGTCGAGCTTTGCGCTTCCCCTGAAGAGATTGCCGAGGATCGGAAGGTCTCCGAGGAGCGGCACCTTGTTGACCGTGTTGGAAATGTTCTGGGTATGAATCCCGCCGATCACGACCGTTCCCCCGTTGTCCACCAGCACCTGGGTCTGGATTTTCTTGGTGCTGATCGAGGGAGGGGCGCCCAATGCAGCGGCGGCAAGTGCGGCATCCTGCGTCACGGTGAGATCCATGATGATGCTGCTGTTTGGCGTGATTTGCGGCTTCACCTTGAGACTCAGCACCGCCTTCTTGAAGGCATAAGTCGGGATGGTCGTGCCTCCGGAAACCTGGGTCGTCTGGTACGGGATTTCCTGACCCGACTCGATCGTCGCCTCGACGTTGTTGGCGGTCACCACCCTTGGGCTGGAGATGATCTTGCCGTTGCCGTCAGTTTCCAGCGCATCGATTTCCAGGTTGAGGAATTTCGTCGCAGAAGAATTGAAAAGCAGGAAGGATAACGCGCCCATACCGGCCGAACCCGTGATGTTCGGGTTGGTGAATGGAATGTTCACGTTGGTGTTGTTGGCATAGGTGGCGGTATTCGTGCCGCCGTATCCCTGTGCGCCTGAGCCTGGTGCCGTGCTGCCGCCTGCAGTCACGATCGGAGTCGCTGCGCCGGGAACCGAAGCGGTTCCGACCGAGGGAGCGGAATATCCCAGCTTCACGCCGATATTGCGGCCGAAATCGTTGGTGGCCTGGACCACCCTCGCTTCGATCATCACCTGTCTCAAAGGCGTGTCGATCTTCTGTATGAACTGGCGTACCTCTTCGAGCTTCGAAGGCGTGTCCTGTACGAAAAGGGTATTCGTCACGGGGTCGACCACGATGCTGCCCCGCTTGGAAAGGATCTTCTGCTTTTCGTCGGAAAGGATCTTCTGCACGTCAGCAGCTTTCTGGTAATTGAGCTGGATGCTCTCGGTGCGGGTTGCTTCCAGATCGGAAATCTTCTGTTTTCCTTCCAGAATCTGCTTTTCCCTGGCAGCGATTTCATCGCGAGGCGCGATCATCACGACATTGCCGACCTTGGTCATGCCCAGACCCTTCTGGTCTAGAATGATCTGCAGAGCCTGGTCCCATGGAACGTCCTTCAGTCTCAGGGTGAGATTGCCGGTAACGGTATCGCTGATCACGATATTGAGTCCGGTGAAATCGGCGATCGCGAACAGCAGCGACCTGACATCGGTGTTCCTGAAGTCGAGGGAAAGCTTGTTGCCGGTGAAACCTGGGCGGGTTCCCTGAACCAGCTTGTTGGGATCCTCGGTCACCGGCCTCACTTCGATGACGAAGCGATTGTCGGTCTGATAGGCTGACTGTTCCCAAAGGCCTTTCGGCTCGATCACCATCTTCACATTGTCGCCTTGCGTGTAGGTGTCGATGTTGTTGACCGGTGTGCCGAAATCGATGACGTCCAGCCTGCGCTCCAGGTTTTGCGGCAGCTTGGTCCTGATGAATTGAACGACGATGCTGTTGCCCTGCTGACTCACGTCGATGCCGGTGTCAGGATCGGAAAGATTGACCTCGATCCGGCCCTCTCCGTTCTTTCCGCGATGAAAATCGATGTCCCGGATCGCATGGGGCTGGTCTCCTGGTACAGGGGCGGAAAACATGGTTGCGCTGGTTCCACCGCTGGTAATGGGGCCGGTGGAATGCAGGGTAATGAGGAGATTCGATCCTTCGATTTTGGATTCATAAGTGACGGGACGAAGCAGATTCATGACGAGCCTGGTGCGCCCCCCTGCCTGAACGATATTGATGCTGCGCAAGTCTCCCTTGCCGACTTCTACGGTGTTCTTTTCTACGGCATTGTCCGTGTCGAGGAAGTCGAATGCGATCCTGGCGGGGTTGTTGATGGCGAAGGAAGAAGGGGGGGCGGCCAGAGGTTGCTTCAGTGCGACCTTGATCACGATGCCGCCACTCTGCAGATTTGCGACACCCACGGAGTTGATGCTGTTGGCTGCCATGGCAGCCGATAAGCACAGGCTCAACATCAGCCCGAACATTAGAGTGAGGTATCGCTTCATTTTGGCTCCTGTTAATCCACCAGTTGCAGGGTGCTGGTACGTTCCGTCCAGTCCCCCGAACTATCCTGTACGAGTTCCTGTATCTTGATCATGGTCGTGGTGACCTCGGTGATCTTTCCGAAATTCTGCCCGAGATAGTTTCCGGTCGTCACCCGGTAAAGACCTCCGTCAGGCGCCTTGATGAGCGCATAAATCTTGTTGTCCTGCTGCAGGCTTCCGACCATCCTGAGTCCGTCCAGAGGAAAGGATTCCAGCGCTTCCTTGCGTCGGTTGAGATCGGGCTGAAGTCCGCCAAGCTTGCCTCCGCGGGATATTTCGAGCTTGCGAGGATTGAATGGATCGGTCAGCGAATAATCGTCATAGACGAAAGGCTGGTAGGGTTTCACTTCCGGAAGAGGGGTGACCCTGCCCCGAAGGTTCGCTCCGGAATCCTTCACGAATTCCCTGAGATCCTGGAAATCATGATTGCTGCAGGCGGAAAGCAGAAGTGCGAGGAGGATGGGGAGCAGGATTTTCATCACTTCTTCCCCTTCTTTCCGTTGTCTGCTTCATCCGGATAGCGATAGGTGCTGATCGTTGCATTCATCGTGAGCGTCCCTTCCTTCACGGGGGAGATGTTCACATCGTGAAGCGTGACGATCCTTGGCAGCGTGGCGAGATCGCTCGCAAAGGCGCCGATGTCGTGGTAGCTTCCGGTCACCTTGATCGAGATGGGAAGCTCCGCATAATATTCGGTCACGTTTTCATGCTGCGCGGGCTTGAAGAGGTCGAACTGGAGGCCGCGTCCCAGTCCTGCCTGGTTGATATCGACAAGAAGCGCTTCCATTTCGGAGCGGTTCGGCAATTGCTTCAGCAACGCCCCGAATGATTTTTCGATTTCCTTCAGCTGGCTTTTATAAAAATCGAGGTTGACCGCATCCTTTTTCTTGGCGAGGAAGGTTTGTTTCAGCGTTTCTTCCTCATGCTTCGCATTGCTCAGGCTGCTCAACTGGCCGCTCCAGTCGAAAACGAAAGCGAGGATCAGCAGGACGACAAAGATCAAGCCGAGCAGCATGAGCTTGGGTGGCCATGGCCACAACCCCGGGTCCTTGTAATTGAGCTTTTTGAGATCGTCGAGTGTCATCATGGGTCAGTCCTTCGGCGCGCCGGCACCACTGCCCGATTTGTGCGTCAGCGTAACGAACAGGTTGAAAGCGCTCAACTTCCGGTTGTCGACAGTGACCGTATGGATTTCGACGAGGTTCGGGGAGGAAAACCACTCCGAATCGTCCAGGCTGCGCATCAGGGTCGATACGCGGGCATTGGAGATCGCATATCCTGTCAGATGAATGGTGGTGCTGTTTCCCTTGGTATCTTCCGTGAGCGACCGGATATAGGTTCCTTCCGGAACGCGCTTTGCAAGCTGATCGAGGAGGTGGACGGTCTCTGCACGGTTGTTCTGAAGTTTTTCGACGATCTGTTTTCTGGCAAGCAGGGCGCGCGTCTCTTCCTTCAGCTTCCGGATGTCGGCGATCTGGTGGTCCAGGATCGCAATCTGCTGTTTCAGGTAGTCGTTGCGCGCATTCTGGTAATCGATCCTGGTTGCGATCGCGATGTGCACCAGGACGATGATGAAGACGGCAAGCGCTGCAGAAGCGCCGGACAGAATGACGATCTGCCTCCTCAGGGCTTCCCTTTTTCTCTCGCGGTGGGGCAGTAGGTTGATCCTGATCATGCTGTTGCCTCGATCATGTAGGGTCGAAGCCCCTCAGGGAGAGGCCGCAGGCGATCAGGAGCATGGGTGCGTCCGTCGCGAGTTGTCTGGGATTGATCCGGCTGGAAAGCTCCATCCCGGCGAAGGGATTGGCAATCGAAGTGCTGACCTGGGTGCGGTTCGAAACCGTGTCGTCCAGGCCCTGGATGGTGGCGCAACCTCCTGCGAGCACGATATGGTGGACTTCGTTGAAAGGCGTCGAGGTGAAAAAGAACTGCATGGCGCGGGAGACCTCGAGCGCCAAATTTTCCCGGAAGGGCCGGAGGATTTCGATTTCGTAATTGTCCGGAAGCCCGCCCTTGCGCTTTGCCGTCTCGGCTTCATCCAGCGTCAGGTTGTAGAAATGCTGGATGTCGTAGGTGAGCTGATTTCCTCCGAAGGGCTGATCCCTCATGTAAACCGACTGTCCGTTTCGCAACACGTTGATGCTCATCAGACTTGCGCCGATGTCGACGATGGCGATGGTCCTGTCCCTTCCGCCGTTGGGAAGCTGTTTCTGGATGAGTTCGAATGCGGTTTGCGAGGCATACGGCTCGACGTCCATGACGATCGCGGTGAGACCGGAGGCTTCCGCCGTGGCAACCCGGTCTTCCACCTTCTCCTTGCGGGAAGCTGCGATCAGCACTTCCACTTCTTCCGGGTTCCCTGGCGCGGGACCGATCACCTGGAAGTCGAGATTGACCTCGTCGAGCGCAAAGGGAATGTACTGGTTGGCTTCGGTTTCGACCAGAAAGCCGAGGTCTTCTTCGCTCTGGCCTGCGGGGACGATGATCTTCTTGGTGATGACTGCGGCAGCCGGAAGGGCCATCGCGACGTTTTTGTTGCGGGTGCCGAGCTTCTTCCAGACGCGGCCCACGCATTCGCTCACGGCTTCGAAGTCATTGATGTTTCCGTCGAGCACGGCTTCTCGGGGAAGCAGCTCGATCGCGTAACGATCGACGCAGAATCGGTCACCGTTGCGCGAGAGTTCGACCATCTTTACCGCGGACGAACTGATGTCTATGCCTATCAGAGGAACCGATCTGATTTGCCAGAAATTCAGGAATTCGAAATTTCCTTTGAACATGGAATGCTTATGCACACTTTCGGATAATTCGGTTTAAATGCTAGCAGCAACGCCACGCCATGTAAAGGTTATTTTCCCCGGGAAAGGCAAGTTTCTTTTGAGGCGCCACGAACATATAATACCCCATCGAAAGTAAATTCAAGACTGGCACATACAATGCTTGGACGTTGGCTTCTCTACATATTTTTCGGCCTGCTCGGACTGGGGGTGATTTTTGCAGGTTTGATCGGGTTCGCCGCAGTCATGCTGTACCCCAATCTGCCTTCGCTCGAAGTGCTGAAGGATTATCGCCCCAAGGTTCCCCTGAGGGTTTTTACAGAGGACGGCGTGCTGATCGGGGAATTCGGAGAAGAGCGGCGCGCGGTGGTGGACATCAGGGATGTGCCGAAGCTGATGAAGGAAGCGATCCTCTCCGCGGAAGACGAGCGGTTCTATGAGCATGGCGGAATCGATTATCAGGGCGTGATGCGTTCCGCCTGGATCAATCTCATTCATGGCGGAACGAGACAGGGGGCCAGCACGATCACCATGCAGGTCGCCCGTAACTTTTTCCTGACCAAGGAAAAGACCTTCACGCGCAAATTCAACGAGGCCCTGCTTTCCTTCAAGATCGAACACAACCTCACCAAGGACGAGATTCTTCAGCTCTACATCAACCAGATCTATCTCGGGCAGAAGGCCTACGGATTCGCTGCGGCCGCCCAGGTTTATTTCGGAAAACCGATGGACAAGCTGAGCGTGGCTGAAATGGCCACCCTGGCCGGGCTTCCCAAGGCGCCTTCCGCCTACAACCCGGTCGTCAATCCGGGAAGGTCGAAACAGCGTCAGCTCTACGTCCTGCACAGGATGAGGGTGCTTGGGTTCATCACGGAGGACCAGTACCAGAAGGCGGTGAAGGAACCCATCAAGGTCAGGCATGCCAGACACGATTATCCCGTCAAGGGGGAATACCTCGCAGAGATGGTGAGGCAGGACATGTACGACCGATACAAGGAGCAGGCCTATACGATGGGATACCGCGTCTACACGACTTTGAGATGGGCGGATCAGGTGGCAGCGTATCAGGCCGTTCGCAAGGGCGTGATGGATTATGACGAGCGTCATCCTTACAGGGGGCCGGAGAAATACTTCGATCTGCCCGACAGCGAAACCAGGATGGATGAAATTCTCGACGATTACGATGCGAGCGAGGATATCCTGCCCGCGCTGGTTCTGGAATCTTCCACCCATGAGGTCGCGGCGTGGGTGAAGGGCAAGGGGAGAGTCGTGATCGGACAGGACGGGCTGAAGCGGGCGAAATCCATGCTCGAGAAAAGCCCCTCGAAAATGAAACCGGGCGCCCTGATCCGGGTGCAGATGGACGAGAAGAAGAAGTGGGAGATCACCGAACTTCCAACGGCAGAGGCGGCGCTCATTTCGGTTTCGCCGCAGACGGGGGCGATCCGCGCGCTGGTGGGAGGATTCGATTTCAATCAGAACCAGTTCAATCACGTGACGCAGGCATGGCGGCAACCCGGTTCGAGCTTCAAGCCGTTCATTTATTCCGCTGCGCTCGAAAAAGGCTTCACACCTGCGACGATCGTGGACGATGCGCCGCTCGTCTTTACCGCGGAGCAGACCGGAAGCGTGCCCTGGGAGCCGAAAAATTATGAAGGCACTTACGATGGGCCGATGAGAATCCGGGTCGCGCTCGCCGAATCGAAAAATCTGGTTGCGATCCTGATATTGCAGAGCATCGGTCCCACCTATGCCCAGGATTACATCACTCGCTTCGGCTTCGATCCGAAGATGCACCCTCCTTATCTCACGATGGCCCTGGGCGCCGGATCGGTGACGCCCTGGCAGATGGCCGGGGCTTATTCCGTCTTCGCCAATGGCGGATACAGGGTGAACCCCTACTATATCGAAAAGATTGAAGACCAGTCCGGGCACGTCATCGCACAGGCCAAGCCAGTCGTCTCGGGGATGGCCGGGTCTTCCCCGGTGATCGACCCGAGAAATGCCTTCATCATGACCAGCATGATGCAGGACGTGATCAAGTACGGAACCGGTGCTTCCGCGATGAAACTGGGTCGACACGATCTTGCAGGCAAGACCGGAACCACGAACGATCAGGTCGATGCCTGGTTTGCCGGATTCCAGCCCACGCTCACCACGATTGCCTGGATCGGCTACGATCAGCCGAAAACGCTGGGCCGCGGAGAGACCGGGGCGAGGGCGGCCTTGCCGATCTGGATGGGTTACATGGAAAAGGCTTTGCAGGGAGTGCCTGAAGCGACTTTCACCATGCCGCAGGGAGTGGTCGAGGAGAAAGTCGACCCGAAGACCGGGCAGATTACCACGGCTTCCGACGGAATCATGGATTACTTCTACCAGGAAAACCAGCCGAAGGGAACGGCAATCCCCGCAAGCGGCGCGCTTCCGGCCTCTTCACCGGATCCGCTGTTCTGATCGTGACGAAAGATCGCTCCAGGAAACATGAGCAGATGCGGGAAAGGATTGCCTATCTCGCAGCCCGCCTCATCGCGGAAGACGGACTGGAAGATTTCGCGCAGGCAAAGCGCAAGGCGGCCCAGCAGATCGGCGCCCCGGACACGAAATGCATGCCGAACAACAGCGAGATCGAAAAGGCGCTGAGAACCTTCCAGTCCCTCTATCAGCAGGAAGAACAGCCCAGAGCGCTGGCGGAACTGAGAAGGGAGGCGGTTTCCCTGATGAGGCTGCTGGAAGCGTTCGATCCCTATCTTTCCGGTCCGGTCCTGACCGGCACCGCCGGAAAATATTCCGAAATCGAATTGCAGATCTACCGGGACAGCGCGAAGGATCTGGAACTGTTTCTGATCAACAACAGGATTCCTTACAAGCCGGGCGAAGTGAGGACGGCTTCCGGTCCTGCCCCCATGTTCGAACTGGGAGAGGGTGGAATCCGCGCGAAGCTGATCGTTCTGCCTGAGGGCGAACTGAGTTCTGGTGGAAAGTTCGCACGGGCAAGAAGAACCCGTGTCGAAGCGCTGCTGGAAGAGGACACTTCGGACTAATAAATCTGCAGCGTTGGGAAAGTTATTTTGAGGAGCATCCGGATCACCCCGGTTGATTGGTCGTGATCATTCGTGATTGCAGTTTTACGTACGAATAAAAGCAGGGGCCGAAGCCCCTGTTTTTATTATCAGAGCGGGTTGGAACAACTGGTATTAACCCCGTAAGGGCTGTATATTCCGCCGGGAGGACTCACCGTCTGCGTTGTAAAGTCGGTTGCAAGTCCTGAGAGCAAGAAAGTTGTTGTGGCGGGGGGCAAGTTTCCGACCACTCCGGCCGTCGCTTCCAGTGTTTCCGTTACCCAGTTTGCATATTGCTTTGAATAGTAGATGGTGGCGATGGCGAATCCGTTCGCATCTGTGGTCGCAGTGGCATTCACGCTCGCCACATTGCCAGGATCCAGCTTTCCGTTTCCGTTAAAGTCATTCGAAATCGCAGGCGTTATTGATCCAGGGCCGATGAT